>JBQCFA010000283.1:0-6562 GCA_051959695.1 Rhizobiaceae bacterium | reverse complement strand
CCGATGCGGCCCTTCGTGGTCTCGACGCCGACGACGTGGCCGTTCGGCGAGCGGCGGATCGCCGTCACCTCGCAATTCTGGATAATGTGGACGCCGCGCGCCGAGGCTGCCCGCGCATAGCCCCAGGCGACCGCGTCATGCCGTGCCGTGCCGCCGCGCCTCTGCAGTGCCGCGCCCATAACCGGGTAGCGCGCGTCCTTCGAGATGTTGAGCGGCGGGCAGAATTCCTTCGCCTGTTCCGGCGTTAGCCATTCATTGTCGACGCCGTTTAGCCGGTTGGCATGGATATGCCGCTTGAAGACCTGGATGTCGTGAACGTTGTGCGCCAGCATCATGACGCCGCGCGGCGAGTACATGACGTTGTAGTTGAGGTCCTGGCTGAGCCCGTCCCACAGCTTCACAGCATGATCGTAGATTCCGGCCGATTCGTCGTAGAGATAGTTGGAGCGGATGATGGTGGTGTTGCGTCCGGTATTGCCGCCGCCGAGCCAACCCTTCTCCAGCACCGCGACATTGGTGACGCCGTGCTCCTTGGCGAGGTAGTAGGCGGTGGCAAGCCCATGTCCGCCGGCCCCGACGATGATCACGTCGTATTCCGGCCTGGGCTCGGGCGAGGACCACTGCTCCTCCCAGCCCTTGTTGCCGCGCATGGCTTCGCGGGCGATCGCGAAAATCGAATATTTGCGCATGGCTCCGGTCAGCCCTTTTGCCTCGTTCGAGGCGACGTGTAGCATCAGAGCCCGTGTAGCGAAAAGGCCGGACCGGCCTTGCGCTGTTTGCGACGGGCTTTGCCGTTTTGACGTTGACCCGCCTGGATCGCCTGTGGGTTGCCGCATCTGGTGGTTCCGAATCGGTGTGGTTGTTTGCTAGGGCCTCCCCGCAAGGTGGTGCGATGAAAGTGGACATTGAGATGGGGACGGCTTCAACCGCGAAGCCTGCCATGCTCGACCTGGAGGAACTGCTGGCGACCCGATTGCTCGTCCAAGGCAATTCGGGTTCGGGCAAATCGCACCTGCTGCGTCGGCTGCTGGAGCAGAGCGCGCCATGGGTGCAGCAATGCGTGATCGATCCGGAGGGCGATTTCGTCACGCTCGCCGATCGCTTCGGCCACGTCGTGGTGGACGCGCAACGCACGGAGGCCGAACTCACTCGGATCGCCGCGCGGATCCGCCAGCATCGCGTTTCCGTCGTTCTCAACCTCGAGGGGCTCGATGTCGAACAGCAGATGCGGGCCGCGGCCGCGTTTCTCGGTGGCATGTTCGATGCCGAACGCGAGTTCTGGTATCCGGTGCTGGTCGTGGTCGACGAGGCGCAGCTTTTTGCGCCGGCCGCGGCCGGCGAGGTCTCCGACGAAGCGCGCAAGCTATCGTTGGGCGCCATGACCAATCTGATGTGCCGCGGCCGCAAACGCGGCTTGGCCGGCGTCATCGCCACCCAGCGGCTGGCGAAGCTCGCCAAGAACGTTGCGGCGGAAGCCTCCAACTTTCTCATGGGCCGGACTTTCCTCGACATCGACATGGCACGTGCCGCCGATCTCCTTGGCATGGACCGCCGCCAGTCGGAGATGTTCCGCGATCTGGCGCGCGGCAGTTTCGTGGCGTTAGGCCCTGCTCTCTCGCGCCGGCCGCTCCCGGTTACCATCGGCGCGGTGGAGACATCTGCCCGTTCCGTCAGTCCCAAACTGACGCCCTTGCCGGAAAGCCCTGACGACGCGCGCGAACTGATCTTTGCGCCTGCGCCTGAAGATTTGCGCCCGCAGGCAAGGCGCATACCGCCCCCTCCGATAACGACCGCGGACCTGATCGCCCAGCTTTCCGGGCCGAAGCCGGCGCCGGGAGCGCCCGAACAACCCGTCTTCGCGGTGATAGACGAAGTCGAGCGCAAGGCCGGCATGATGGTCGTGCTGAAGGATATCCTCGACGATTCCGACGCGGCCTTCCGCACCGACGCCGTCCTCTATCAGGATTTTCTCGTCCGTTGTCGCATCCGCCGGGTACCGGGCGAGCCCCTGTCGTTGCCAGCCTTTCGCCGTGAACTGGCGGTAGCCCGCGCCGGCGTCGACGACGAAACCGCCGGCGGCGAGGCGTGGCCTATCGCGCTGAGGCTTTCCGAACGGCTGCCGGAAGATCTCCACGGCGTCTTTCTGGTCCTTGCTCAGGCAGCCATCACCGGCGCGCCCTGCCCTTCCGACGCGTCTATCGCACGCATCTATGGAAGCCATTCGCCACGGCGCGCGAGACGTCTGCTCGCCTATTTCGAAGAGAACGGCCTGCTCGTGCTGCGTACCAATTTCCATGGCCAGCGCATCCTCGCATTCCCCGATCTCGGATGCGAAACCGCGCCGGGACATCCCGAGGCGCGGGACGACGGCATCGATGCGCCGCATGAACCACCGCCGAACGCGACGATGCGGCCTGACGGACCGGGAAACGGCTTGGCCTGAGCAGCGGTGATCGGCCAGAGCCGCCATTCGGTCCGGAGCCATGCGATAACGCGCCGTGCAATGTCGCTTCGGAGCGCCCGATCGGAAAAGCCCCTGCAGCGGCGGTTTGGGAATGCTGCTCATCGGGCAGGTCGGCTCGTCGCCCTGCGTTCATGCGATTGCTCCGCTGCCGGCACCCAACAGGCGGAACACCGCGCTTTTCGCTCGACAACGGAACCCGATTCTGGTAACAGCCGCCGCTATTCGCGACGGTGGTGCGCCGCGAAAGCTTTCATGCTGGGCAAAAGCAGCAGAATTCGCTCGGAAAACAGGATCACACGTGCAGGTACTCGTCCGCGACAACAATGTTGACCAGGCGCTCCGCGCGCTCAAGAAGAAAATGCAGCGCGAGGGCATCTTCCGCGAGATGAAGATGCGCGGACATTATGAGAAGCCCTCGGAAAAGCGGGCTCGCGAGAAGGCGGAGGCCGTGCGTCGCGCACGCAAGCTCGCCCGCAAGCGTGCACAGCGCGAAGGCCTCGTGGCCGGCCCCAAGGCAGTGGCCCGCTGAACGCCCATTTTTCGACCTTTTCCGGCGATACCGAAGGTGGCGCGATAGAAAATCGCCGCCACCTTTTTGTTTGACGCGCCCTTGTCTCGGGGCGGTTTGAAGGTATTTGGATAGGCAACGAGGGACAATCCGAATGGCAGAATTTGCAGACCGCAGCCGCTCGGCATCGCGCAAGTCGCCCATCGCGCTTGCCTTCCTCGCGATGCTTGGCTTGGCCGCCTGCCAGACGGGACCATCGGGGCAGATGTACAACATCGATCCGGCACAGGGATCGGCGGAGAACATCGGCTCCCTGACGGCGGTCATCAACCGCGCTCCCAACAATCCGGAGGCCTACAATGTGCGCGGCTCAGCCTATGGGCGTGCCGGCAAGTACAAGGACGCGCTGGGCGATTTCGACACGGCGATCAGGCTCAACCCGAACTACTATCAGGCCTACGCGAACCGCGCGCTGATCTGGCACTACACGGGCGACGACGCCAAGGCCGTTGCGGATTACACCCGCGCGATCCAGATCAACTCGAACTACGATACCGCCTATATCGGCCGCGGCGACATCTACCGGCAGGCAGGCCGACTCGACCAGGCGCTTTCCGATTTCAACCAGGCGATCGCGCAGGATACGACGGATGGGCGCGCCTATCACGATCGCGGCCTCATCTATCAGGCGCAGGGCCAGTACAAGCAGGCGATCGAGGACTTCTCCAAGGCGATCTCGCTCTCCCCCCGGGCGCCGGAGCCCTATAACGGCCGTGGCCTCTCCTATCTGGCGCTGGGCGACCTGGACAATGCGTTTGCCGACTTCAATACCGCTATCAAGCTCGACGGCAACATAGCGGAAAGCTGGGCCAACCAGGCGCTGGTCTACGAGAAGCGTGGCGACAGGAAGCGTGCGTCGGCCTCCTACTCCAAGGCAGTGCAACTCGACCCGCAATACAAGCCTGCTGTCGACGGTCTGGCGCGGACGCGCACAAGTTAGAGCGGCATCGTCATATCCCGCTCTCCTTGCAGACGCGGCGGATAAGCTGACGTCAAATCTCCGATCGTTCCGATAGCTTTGGAACCCGATGCCCCGTTCGCAAGTTTACAGGCGGACGAAACATCAAGGAGATATTTCGATGAAGAAGCTCATTATGGCGGCCGCTGCCGCTTCGCTTTTTTCGACAATGCCCGCATTCGCCGTGACCACCGACCAGGCCCAGGAGGTGGGCCGGCTCGAATGCATCATCCATGGCGGCGTCGGCCTGATCGTCGGCTCGTCCAAGAAGCTGAATTGCACCTATACCCCTTCGGACCCCAACATCCCGAAGGAAGACTATGTCGGCCGCGTCACCAAGTTCGGACTTGATATCGGAGTGACCGGCAAGTCGGTGATGCAATGGCTCGTGCTCGCTCCAACCAAGAGCGGCTACGGCCCCGGAGCGCTCGCCGGCGATTATACCGGCGCGAGTGCGGAGGCCACGGCCGTCGTCGGCGCGGGAGCCAATGTCCTGGTTGGCGGGTCGGACCGCACCTTCACGCTGCAGCCGATTAGCGTCCAGGCCCAGACAGGCGTGAACGTCGCCGCGGGAGTCACAGCGTTCCATCTCGAAAGCGTGCTGAAGTAGTCCATTCCCTCCGGGCTCTTTGGCGCCACGGCCGGCTGTGCTACCCGCGCGGCCGGCCTCTCTTCATCTGTGGTGCGCATAGCCCTTGCCGTAATGGGCTTCCAGGCGCGCCTGCACCAGTTCGAAAAGGAACGACAGGAACCAATAGACTGCGGCCGCCGTCGTCAGCATCTCGATATAGCGGTAGCTGGCGCGCCCGAAGGACTGCGCCAGAAACATGATCTCCCACACGCCCATCACGGAGATCAGCGAGGAATCCTTCAGCATTGCGATGAATTGCGATCCCGTCGGCGGGATGACGATGCGCATCGCCTGCGGCAGCACGATCGTCCACATGATCTGGCCGCGATGCAGGCCGAGCGAGGCGCCGGCCTCGCGCTGCCCGGTCGGCACGGAAAGGATGCCGGAACGGAAGATTTCGCTGAGATAGGCGCCGTAGTTGAGCGACAGCGCGATGATCCCGGACGGCACCGCGCGCGGCACCGGCCCGATCTGCGGCAGGCCGAGATAGATCAGGAATATCTGCACCAGCAGCGGGGTGCCCCGGAAGAACGAGGTATAGAAGGTCGAGATGCCGTAGAGAACGGCGCTTTTCGACAGGCGCGACAGCGCCGACGCCAGCCCGAGGGCGATCGAGGCGACGATGGCGAAGAAGCAGACGAACAGCGTCAGCGCCGCCCCCTGGATGAAGCCGTCGCGCGTCAGCGTCAGCCCCGCGATCATCGGAAATTTCTGCACGATGAAGGGGAAATCGAGCCCGAAGCTAAGGAAGAACGTGACGAAAAGGGCGAGAAGCGTCGCCCACGTCCCCAGCACGCGCAGGAGGAACGCCCGGTCCGACCCCAATGCCGGAGGCGGCGACAATCCGTCGCCGCCTTTGGTCGTCGAGCTCTCGCTCATGGCCGGTGCCTGGTGCTTACGGCTTGGTCGAGATGTCTTTTCCGACCCACTTCTCGGAAATCTTCTTCAGTGTTCCGTCGTCATGCATGGCCTTGAAGATTTCCTTGATCTTGACTTCCCATTCCTGGTCGCCCTTGTCGACGGAAACCCAGATCGGCTCTGCGTAGAGCGTGTCGCCCACTATTTTGAACTTGCCGTTCGATTTCTCGACGCGGTCCTTAGCGGTCATGTAGCCGCTGACGATGGCGTCGAGCCGCTTGCCGGTGCCCAGCGCCAGATCCTGGAACGCCGTGTCTTCCGAATCGTAAGGCGCCGCCGTAGCGTCCTTGAAGGGAAAGTCCGGCTTCACGGGAGGCTGTCCGGGCACTTCGATGACGAGCTGGCGCTGGATGTATTTCTCGTAGGTAGTGCCGGCCTCTGCGCCAACCTTTTTGCCGCTGAGGTCGGCCGCGCCTTTGATATCCGTGTTGTCGGAATTGACCACGATCACCGCCGGCGCCGCGTAGTATTCATTGACGAAGTCGAGCACCTGGGCACGCTCGGTGGTCGGCGTCATCGAGCAGACGCAGATGTCCCAGCGACCCTTCCAGTTGCCGGCCGTTATGATCTCCCAGGATGGCGTTTCGACCTTGTATTCGACGCCAAGCCGTTTCGCGACCTCCTTGGAGACGTCGATGTCGAACCCGTCCATCTCGCCCTTGTCGTTGAGATAGGAGAACGGGGGATAGGCCTGGT
Source organism: Rhizobiaceae bacterium (assembly GCA_051959695.1). Classification (GTDB taxonomy): domain Bacteria; phylum Pseudomonadota; class Alphaproteobacteria; order Rhizobiales; family Rhizobiaceae; genus Mesorhizobium_L. Next base: position 327 of record JBQCFA010000283.1, on the reverse strand, counting down.
CAGTAACCTCGACCAGCACCTTGTTCTTCATGACGCGATCGAGCGTCTCGCCGGCCTGAGCCGAAGCGAGCGTGAGACCGAACATCCCGGCGACTGCCGCCGACTGCAGAAAAATCCTCATTGAACACCCCTCTTTCCATATCACGCGACCCGGCGATTCCGGCCGCGCTCTTGATGCCTGCAATGTTGACCATGCGGCGGCGGACGGCAAGAGAGCCATCGGCGGTATGAAAGAAAGTCCCGGCCGGCTGGAGTGCCGTCTGCTACTCGTCAAGCGCCTTGACGATCTCCTCGGTCATCTTCTTGGCATCCCCCAGCAGCATCATC
>JBQCFA010000282.1:0-7720 GCA_051959695.1 Rhizobiaceae bacterium | reverse complement strand
GGCCGATGGGAGCAAGCCGACACGAAAACAGGCTGCAGCGGGCCTGGGACCACGAAACGGGCGCGACCGAGGCGAATCCGGGCGCCGCGATCTTCGTGTCGGGCGTCTCGAAGACGTTCTGGCGGGATGGACAGCCGACCCAGGCGCTCCACGACATCAATCTCGGTATCGATTCGGGAGAATTCGTCTGCCTGCTCGGTCCATCCGGATGCGGCAAGTCGACCCTGCTCCACATCGTCGCCGGCTTCATCGCCGCAGACGAAGGCCGGATCGCGGCGCATGGCGAGGCGGTGACCGGCCCCGGCGTCGATCGTTGCGTCCTCTTCCAGTCGCCGACGCTCTTCCCCTGGCTCACCTCGCGCGACAACGTGCTGTTTGGCCCCCGCTCACGAGGCCTCGACAACGAGGAGATGCGGGGCCGCGCCGATGCGCTCCTCGCAACCGTCGGCCTGGGGGATTTCAGGGACCATTACCCGCATCAGCTTTCCGGCGGCATGCGTCATCGCGCGGCGTTGGCGCGGGCTCTTATCAACCGGCCGCGCATCCTCCTGATGGACGAGCCCTTCGCGGCGCTCGACGCCATCACGCGCGAGCAGATGCAGAATTTCCTCTTGGACCTCTGGCAGCGCGAGCGGATGACGGTGCTCTTCGTCACACACGATGTGGAGGAAGCGGCGCTGCTCTCGGACAGGGTCTGCATCATGTCGCCCCGGCCCGGTCGGATCGTCGACATTGTCGACATCGAATTGGCGCGACCGCGTGACGAGGCTCTGCGCGATACCGCGGAGTTCGTCTCCCTTCGACACGAACTCCGCGAAAGGCTCGCACGCGCATGAGCACCGCTCCCACGACAGAGGCTCCGGGCATCCTGCGCGCCTCCTCGGGCGCCGCCAAACATTGGATCATCTCGGTCGCGAGCGTTATCGGCGGGCTTGTCGTCTGGCAGGTTGCGGCCCAATTCATCATCCGCGACCCAGTGCTCCTGCCAACTCCCATAGCAACCGTCGGCGTGCTCATCCGCTATCTGGGCGCGCCTTATCCCTCGGCCGGGGAAACCCTCATCGGCCACTCACTGATCAGTCTCGGGCGCGTGGTTGCCGGCTTCGCCATCGGCTCCTTACTCGGCATCGCCATCGGCGCCATGATGGCCGGCTTCCGCTCCTTCCGTGCCGTGGTCGATCCTTTCATCGAGATCACGCGGCCGCTGCCGCCGCTCGCCTTCGTGCCGGTCCTGATCGTCTGGTTCGGCATCGGCGAGGCGCCGAAGATCATCCTGATCGCCGCCGGCGTGGTGCCGGTCATGGCGATCTCGACGGCGGCGGGCCTCGACGGAATTCCGCGCGAGATGCTGAACTGCGCCCGCTGCCTCGGCGCGTCGGAATGGTACACCATGATCCATGTACGCATCCGCGCGGCGATGCCGCAAATCATCACCGGCATGCGCCTTTCCATGGGGCTTTCGTGGACGAGCATCGTCGCGGTCGAGATGATCGCCGCCACGGCGGGTCTCGGCTTCGTCATCCTGCAGGCCGGCCAGTTCCTCGACACCAGCCTTATCTTCGCCGGCATCCTGATCATCGCGCTGCTCGGGCTCGGGCTGGACGCCTGCCTGAGGCGGCTGCAGCGCCATCTCGATCCAACAATGAGACCATAATGGGAGAGCTGAAATGACACGCATCGCAAGGACATTTCTGAACGCCGCGGCAGCGCTGGGGCTGACCTGCGCGGCGGCCCAGGCCGAAACGATCAACGTTTCGACCTGGGCACATGGCGCACCGCTGCAGGAGGCGGTGATCGCCACCCAGCCCGATCTCCTGAAGATGATACCGGGCGAGATCAAATGGCTGCCGATCTCGAGCGGGCCGGCGGCGCTCGCCGGAATGAAGGGCGGCGCCTATAACATCGTCAACGGAGTCGGAAATCCCCCCGTGACGACCGCCATCGCCAAGGGCGTCGACCTCAAAGTCGTGTGGGCGCAGTTCTACGACAATGCCGGCTTCGTCATCGACGGCTCGCTCACCCCCGAACAGATGGAAGGCAAGACCTTCGGCACCTTGCAGGGCGCCTCAGAAGATTTCGCCTTCAACGGATGGCTCGAGGCAAAGGGGCTTGCCGGCAAGGTCAAGCTCGTCGGGCTCGAGCGTCAGGCCATGGTCGCGGCGTTCAAGACCAAGGCGATCGCCGGCGGCATGAACTCCGAGCCCGGCATGAGCGAGATGGTGGCGGCGGGCGGAAAGCTTACGGCGACGATCGGCGAGATGGCCGAACTCGGTTACCCGGCACTTGATGTGGTGGTCGCCGACGCCGCCTTCGCCAAAGCCCATCCCGAAGTGGTGCAAGGATATGTCTGCGCGCAGCTTGGCGCCTACAAGCTGATGACGGGCGCCGACAAGGAGGCCGTCTTCAAGAAGGCGGGCGCCTTCGTCGGCGCAGACGAGGAAAAGGCCGTGAAGGTCGGCACGAGCTGGCCGATCTGGAAGCCCGAGAACGAACTGACGCAGCGCGGCCTCGGCGAACCCGGCAAGATCGCCGACGGGCAGGTCGCGCAGGCCTACTACAAGACTGGCCAATGGCTTAAGAAGGCCGGCCGGCTCGACAATCCTCCGAGCATGGAAACGATCGTCGCGCACATCGACACGCAGTTCGCCGAGAAGGCTCTTTCCGGCGGCTGCAAATAGGCCTGCCGCAACTCGTCCCCAGGCAAAGAAAAGGCGCGCTATCGTGGCGCGTCTTTTTCATCCGAGGGAGGACAACCAGCCGCTCGGCTCGTCAGACGTGCTGGCCGCCATTGATATGGATCTCGGCACCGGTCACGTAGGATGACTGACCGGAACATAGGAAAAAGATGATGTCGGCGACTTCCGACGTCTGGCCGAGGCGACGAAGCGGGATCGTCTCGACCAGCTTCTCGGTTCCCGGCGAGAGGATCGCGGTGTCGATCTCGCCCGGCGCGATGGCGTTGACGCGGATGCCGTGCGGCCCGAAATCCGCGGCCATCTCGCGCGTCAGCGAAGCGAGCGCCGCCTTGGAGGTAGCGTAGGCCGTGCCGGCAAAGGGGTGAACCCGACCACCGGCGATCGAGGTGACGTTGACGATCGAGCCCTTCGCGCTCGCGAGTTCCTTGAACAGACCGCGCGCGAGCATGATCGGCGCGAAAAAGTTCACCTGGAACACGTCGCGCCACAGATGCATCGGCGTCTCGATGGAATCCATGCGGCCGCCATTTTCGCGCTTGGGCGAGATCGCCGCGTTGTTGACCAGGGCCTCCAGCCGACCCTGCGGCCCGAGCCGATGGCGGATTTCGGCGATGGCGCGGCCGACATCCTCCTGATCGGCGAGATCGACCTGAATGTGGTCTTCCGGTCCCGCCGGCCACGGGCAGTTTTCGGCGAAGGCCTGCCTCGAGCAGGTGATCACCCGCCAACCGTCACGCGAGAAGCGCTTTACCGTGGCGTGCCCGATGCCGCGGCTGGCGCCGGTCAGGACAAGAGTCTTGCGGGTATCAGGCTCGGCCATGGGCGCTCTCTTCTGCAGCGCCTTATGTAGACGAGGAATGCCCCCCTGACGAGTGGCCGCGCTTCACGAAGCGCGGAGGCTCAATCCCGGCCCAGTATCACATCCATGATGGATAGACCGCCGCGGCGAGGGCGACCGCCCACATCTGCCGGCGGCACCGGGCGAGCGACCGAAGCCGTACGTCCCGCGTCGAGCGGAGGCCTAGTGCGCGTCGAGGGAAGCGGGACTTCGGCGGGAGGACTGATCGCCACCGGAGGCGCCGCCGGCCGGCCGGCCGCGGGGGCCGGAACCGCCATATCCGGCCGCATCGTCGGCAGCGGCGTCTGGTCCTCGTCTTCGCTGACAGTGATCGGAGCGGCGGGCTGGTTTGGCGCGGGATGCCACGATCCGGGCAGATCGCGGACCGGCACGCCCTCATGCGCGGCGACCATGAAATCCTTCCAGGCCATGGCCGGCAGCGTCCCGCCGGTGACGCCCTTCATCGGCGAATCGTCGTCATTGCCGAACCAGACGCCGGTCGTAAGGTTGGACGTATAGCCGATGAACCAGGCGTCGCGGGAATCCTGGCTGGTACCCGTCTTGCCGGCGGCGGGCCAGCCGAATGCCGCCCGGCGCGCCGTTCCGTTCTGGATGGTCTGCCGCATCATCGTATTCATCATGCCGACGATCTCTGGCCGGATGACGCGCGGCTCCGCCTTTTGCGGGAAGGCGTAGAGCAGCTTGCCGGAGGACGAGAGGACACGGCGGATGAAATGAACCGTCGGCTTGTAGCCGCCATTGGCGAAGGGGACATAGGCGGCGGTCAGTTCGAGCGGCGTCACCTCCGACGTACCGAGCGCAATCGAGGCGTTGGCGGTCAGGTCAGACTCTATTCCCAGCCGGTGTGCGGCTTCGACGACCGCCTTGGGGCCGACTTCCATAGCGAGCTGCGCTGCGACCGAATTCAGCGAGCGCGATAGTGCCTCGGTGAGCGTCACGCGGCCGTAATATTTGCCGCCATAGTTTTCCGGCGTCCACTTGCCGATCCTGACCGGCGCGTCGTTGCGCACCGAATCGGGCGTGCGCCCCGCCTCCATGGCGGCAAGATAGACGAATGGCTTGAAGGCGGAGCCGGGCTGCCGACGCGCTTCGGACGCACGGTCGAACTGGCTGTTGGCATAGTCGTTGCCGCCGACCATGGCGCGCACCGCGCCGGTATTGTCTATCGACACCAGGGCGCCCTGGCTGACCCGCAGCTTCTTGCCGTCCTCGCCGACCAGATGATGGATCGAGTTCTCGGCCACCGCCTGCAGGTCGAGGTCCACCGTCGTCTGCACGACGATGTCGGATCTGACCTCGCCGATCAGATCCGGCAGCTCGCCCATGACCTCATCGGCGACATAGTTCTCCGAACCGCTCCAGTAGGCGGCGACGCGCATGGCCGGCGCGCTCATGGCGGTGGTGAGCTGTTTCGCGCCGATCATCCCCTGATCGCGCATGGCGGCCAGCACCAGTTCGGCGCGCTTCTCCGCCGCTTTCGGATCGCGGGCGGGCGACAAACGCGACGGCGCCTTCACCAGGCCCGCGAGCAGCGCCGCCTCCGGCAACGTCACGTCGTGCGCCGACTTGCCGAAATAACGGCGCGAGGCTGCCTCCACGCCATAGGAGCCGGAACCGAAATAGACCCGGTTCAGGTACATTTCGAGGATCTGGTTCTTGGTGAATTTGTGCTCGAGCCAGAGCGCGAGGAGCACCTCCTGCACCTTGCGCTTGATCGTGCGGTCAGGCGTGAGGAAAAGGTTCTTTGCGAGCTGCTGGGTGAGCGTCGATCCGCCCTCGCTGATGCGGCCGTCGACGAGATTGGACACCATTGCCCGCGCCAGCCCGAGCGGATCGATGCCGAAATGCGAATAGAAGCGGCGATCCTCGATGGCGATGACGGCTTCCGGGATATAGGGCGACATCCGCTGCAGGCTGACCGATTCGCCGCCGGTCATGCCGCGATTGGCAATCAGCTTGCCGTTGACGTCGACGATCTTGACGTTGGGCGGCCGGTCGGGGATCGACCAACTCGTCACGCTCGGCATCTGCGCACCGTAGTAGACCGTTATGCCGGCCACCGCGATGCCGCCCCATATTCCGAGAACGAAGCACCAGTAGGTCAGGCGGCCGAGCAACGAGAGAACGCCGCGTCCCTTGCGGCGCCCTGCGCGTCCGCGCCGCCTGGCCGATCTTCCCTTGCCGGATGGCTTGCGCTGGCGCGGCGCGACCATCCGGTCGTCCTCGCGCGCGGCGAGTTCAGAACGCGACGGCTCGTCGAAGCCCGGCTCGATGCGTCGGTTGCTCTTCCGCCTCGCCATTCCCACCCTTTTGCCGGCCGGCCCCCCGGAACATATCTCCCGACAGTAGGGCGGCGGCTTTAAGGTGGGGTTAAGGGAGGCTAGAGCCCAAGCGAGACGCCGTACCGCTCCTTTCCGGCGGGGCGTCCTAGAAGTCGTCCATCCCGTCGTCCCCAGCGTCGAGAAGCACGTCCCGGTCGCTTTCCGAAACTCCCATTCGAGAGGTCCTCTTCCATCGGAATGGTGGCTTCGTTCGCGCCGCCTGACGTCGTCCGGCGTCAACCGGACGTGGAAACCCTGATCTCGATAATATCGAGCGGATTGCCCTTGCCGGAAAGATCCGGGTCTATGGTGATCCTGCCGGCCGCGGACGGCTTCTTGCCGGGGAGGTCCATCTCGAACAGAAAGTCGTTGCGATCACGGCCGACCTGATAGCGTTTGCGGCCACATTGACCGAGTGGACCCAGGTCGCAGTTCACCGACATCTGCGTTTCCTTGCCCTCTTCGGAATGGGCGATGACGTCGAACACCGCGTGCTTGCCGGCAAGCCGCTCGAGCACGCCCACGCCGACATCAAAGGCGAACTCGGACCCGGCGGACGCCGAGCGGATGCGAAGAAGCTTGCCGCCTTCCTCCTCCAGCACCTCCGCCGTGCCGGCCTCGGGCGTGGTCACCGTCGTGGGGTCGACCGGCGTGAAGATGGTGATCCATTTCTGGTCCCTCGCGGCTGAGCCGATCGTCGAAGGGGCGGCGTCCTGCTGCTGCAGGTTCTCCTCCTGAAGGGTCTGCGGCGGACTGTCCGCCGCCGTTTCCGGTCCCCCTGAAATCAATTGCAGGCCGGTATTGCCGACCCACCAGAGGCCGGCGCCGATCGCCGCAAGAACCAGCACGCCAACAAGGAGTGCCGTCAGCAGTGACCTGCCGGTGCGGCGGCGCTCGCGTCTTCGCTCGACCCGCGGCGCGACTTGTAGCGACGGTCCGGCCGGATCCGGCGAAGCGGGCGATTGCCTGTAGTCGTCGGGCTCCAGCCGCGGTTCGAACCCCGTCGGCTCGCCGACCGGTGCCGCATCGTCGAACGACGGGGCGGGAATTTCGCCGCCGGCTTCGTGCCTGAGGTCGGGCTCGACCGGCGGCGCGCCGACCGGTGTGGAAGGTACGCGCGGCGAAGCATCCTCGGAGGGCAGGAACTCCGCCTCCAGCTCGACGATCCGAAGCTTGAGCGCCTTGCGCCGCGCCTCGGCGGCTTCCGAACGGCTATCGCCGCTCGAGGCGATGGCGCGCTCCAAGGCGGCGAAGGCCGAGCGGTACACTTTCACCCGGTAAGCGCGATCCTCGGGATTTCCCCGCTCGAAGGCGTTGCGTATCGCTTTCTCGATAGCTTCCAACTGGCGGATTCCTTCTGCGCCGCGTTAACCATGGTTAGCCGCAGCCGCGCCCGCAATCAATGCGCGGGGTCCCATCGCCCACTCTGATCCCCGGCGATTCGCCGTTGCCCGCCGGGTCTCCTCTGCTACAAACGGTTTCGTCCACCCACCAGCCGGAAGCGTTGCATGGCCCTGCCCGACATATTGAAGAAGAATTCGCGTCTTCCCGTCGTCGGCTCACCCCTCTTCATCATATCGCATCCGCCGCTGGTGCTGGCGCAATGCAGGGCCGGCATCGTCGGGGCTTTCCCGGCTCTCAATGCCCGGCCGCAGTCGCAGCTCGACGAGTGGCTGCACGAGATAAGGGAAGGATTGGCGGCGTATGACCGCGCCCATCCGGAGAGGCCGGCAGCACCGTTCGCCGTCAACCAGATCGTACACAAATCCAACACGCGGCTGGAGCAGGACCTGGCGCTCTGCGTCACCCACAAGGTTCCAATCGTCATTTCCTCGCTCGGCGCC
>JBQCFA010000281.1:0-20903 GCA_051959695.1 Rhizobiaceae bacterium | reverse complement strand
ACGCGGCCGGCGAGGAACCGATCGAAGGCATCACGGCGGAGGCGCTGGTATCCCGCATGCGTGCCGGCGGACACAGGGACGCCCGCTTCATCCAGGGACCGCAGGTAATCGCCCCGATCGTCCGGGAGTTGGCCAAGCCCGGCGATTTCGTCATCTTCCTCGGCGCCGGCAACATCACGCAATGGGCTTATGCGCTCCCCGGAGAACTTGCCAGGGAGGATGCTGCTTGACGGCCGGGGAGGCGCTCCTTGCGAAGCTTGGCGAGCGGCTCTCGGGGCTGAGGGGTCGTGTCACACCCGATGCCGGCATGGAGAAGATCACGTGGTTCCGTGCCGGCGGTCCGGCGGACGTGCTCTACCAGCCGGCCGACGAGGAAGACCTTTCTGCCTTCCTGAAGGCGGTTCCGGCCGAGATACCCGTCATGGTCGTCGGCATCGGCTCGAACCTGCTGGTACGCGAAGGCGGCATTCGCGGCTTCGTCGTCAGGCTGTCGGCCAAGGGTTTCGGCGAGGTCGAGGCGGTTTCATCGACGTCGATCCGCGCAGGCGCCGCTTCGCCGGACAAACGCCTTGCAGCCGCTGCGCTCGAAGCCGGTATCGGCGGCTTCCATTTCTATCACGGGATTCCGGGCGGTATCGGGGGCGCGCTCAGGATGAACGCCGGGGCGAACGGCGTGGAGACGCGCGAGCGCGTCGTCGAGGTGAGGGCGCTCGACCGCAGGGGTGAGCTTCATATCCTGAAGAACGCGGATATGGGCTATGCCTATCGCCATTCCTCGGCGCCGCGCGACTTGATCTTCACCTCCGCTGTGCTGGACGGCTTTCCGGAAGAGCGCGCAACCATCAAGGCCGCCATGGATGCCGTCCAGCATCATCGCGAGACGGTACAGCCGATCCGCGAGAAAACGGGCGGTTCGACCTTCAAGAATCCCGCGGGCACGTCGGCGTGGAAGGAGATCGACAAGGCCGGCTGTCGCGGCCTGATGATCGGCGGCGCGCAGATGTCGCCGATGCACTGCAACTTCATGATCAATACCGGCAGCGCCACCGGCTACGATCTCGAATTCCTTGGCGAAACGGTCCGCGCGCGCGTGCTGGAGCATTCCGGCATCCGGCTCGAATGGGAGATCAAGCGCATCGGCGAATTCAGGCCGGGTCGCGCCATCGACGAGTTTCTAGGTCGGTTGCTGTAGCAACGGCGGCATTCGCCTGCTTCCGGAAGCGGAACTGAGTCCGGATAGCCACTCATTGCGATTTTTTTCATAAAAGTGAATCCGTCTGAATCATCGGCCCTTGCCACGGAATCAACTCTCTGATTCTTTGGGTTGAGAGCGTTTCCTGATTTGAGTCGTTCAACGCGTGGCCGTGTTTTCCGCCTTGGGGGCAAGCCGCCGGGAGACTCGGATTCAATTTGGTGCCATGCGGCGTGCGGATCGCGACTTTGCGAAAAGTCGGGAGGCTTTCGCGCGGGCCGCGAGGCCGAGGGGAAGAGAGGGCATGTCGAAGAAGCACGTTGCCGTTTTGATGGGGGGATTTTCCTCCGAGCGGCCCGTGAGTCTTTCCTCGGGAGCTTCCTGTGCTGACGCGCTCGAGGCGGTCGGCTACCGCGTCACCCGGGTCGATGTCGGGCGCGATGTCGCCAAGGTCCTCTCGAAGCTGAAGCCGGACGTGGCCTTCAACGCCCTGCACGGTCCCTATGGCGAGGACGGCACCATCCAGGGCGTGCTCGAATATCTGGGCATCCCCTACACCCATTCGGGGGTCCTGGCGTCGGCGCTGGCAATGCATAAGGAGCAGGCCAAGCGGATCGCCCGCTCGATCGGCATTGCCGTCGCCGAATCGAAGGTGGTCAATCGCTTCCGGATCGGCAGCGAACATCCGATGAAGCCGCCCTATGTGGCGAAGCCCGTCAACGAGGGCTCGAGCCTTGGGGTGGTCATCGTGAAGGAGGATCAGCCGCATCCGCCGCAAATCCTCGGATCGTCCGATTGGGGTTATGGCGAAGCGGTGATGATCGAGCGCTTCGTTCATGGGCGCGAGTTGACCTGCGCCGTGATGGGGGATGTGGCTCTGGGCGTTACCGAGATCATCCCGGTCGGCCATTCCTTCTACGACTACGATTCAAAATATGTCGCGGGCGGATCAAAACACGAATGCCCGGCAAAAATTTCACCGAATATTTACCAAAAGATACAGACACTGTCGCTCAAGGCACATCAAGCATTCGGGTGCAGGGGCGTTTCCCGCTCCGATTTCCGCTACGACGACCGCCATTCCGAAAACGGCGAGTTGATCTGGCTGGAAATCAACACCCAGCCGGGCATGACGCCGACATCACTGGTGCCGGAGATCGCCGCTCAGGCAGGGCATGATTTCGGCGAGCTGTTGAGTTGGATGGTGGAGGACGCTTCGTGTCTGCGTTGAGGTCGGTAACGGGCGGTCGGGCTGGCGCGGTCGCCGCCGGGCATGCCTTGCCGCGTTGGCTGCGCGAACCGGCACGGATCGCGGTCAGCCTCTTCCGTGGCGACATCGCCTTTCCGCGTTTCTCGGCGACGATCGCGTCCGCCTGCCTCCTTGTCGCGACCGGCGCCTATGGCGCCTACCTGGGCGGTCAATGGCCCGGGATTATCCAGGCCGTCACTTCTCGTACCGGCTTCGCCATCGACAATGTCCGCGTCACCGGCAATCGACAGACTTCCGAAATTGACGTGCTCGGCGCGCTCGGCCTCGACGGCTGGACCTCGCAGATCGGTTTCAGCGCCGCGGCCGCCCGCGAGAAGGTGCTGGCGCTGCCCTGGGTGCAGGAAGCGTCCGTACACAAGATCTATCCCGGCACCGTCGAGATCGCGATCAGCGAAAAGACACCGTATGCCATCGGGCAGCACGGCGACGAACTCACGCTGATACAGAAGAATGGCGGCATCATCGCGCCCTTCACCGGTGGCAAGTTCGCCTCGCTTCCGCTGGTGGTCGGCGCCGGCGCCGCGACAGGCGCGGCCGGAATCGTGGCCAAGGTGGAGCAATTCCCGAACCTCGCCGGACGCGTGAAGGGCTATGTTCGCGTCGGTGGGCGCCGGTGGGACGTCACTTTCGACAACGGCGTCACGATCAAGCTCCCGGAGACGGGCGAGGACCAGGCAATCGCCGCTCTCTCGCGCATGGATCGCGAGCACAGCCTGCTGTCGCGCGACATCGTCGCCGTGGACATGCGCCTGGAAAATCGTCTCTTCGTGCAATTGTCGCCGGAGGCGGCGGCCGCGCGCGAGGCGACGGTGAAGGAACGGATCAAGCAGTCGAAGAAGTCGGGGCGCGACATATGAACTGGCTTGGCGGACAGAACGATCAGGCGGCCCGGCGTTCCGGGATAGTCACGGTCCTCGATATCGGGTCGAGCAAGATCTGCTGCATCATCGCCAAGCTGAAGCCGTGCGAGGAAAGCCAGAGGCTGCCCGGCCGCACGCATCGCATGCGCGTCATCGGCATCGGCCACCAGAAGTCGCGGGGCGTGAAATCGGGCGTCGTCGTCGACCTCGACCGCGCCGAGCAGGCCATCCGCCTGGCCGTCGACGCCGCGGAGCGGATGGCGGGGCTCACCATCGAGTCGCTGATCGTCAATCTTTCGGCTGGCCGGCTGAAGAGCGAAACCTTTGCCGCCCGCATCAATCTCGGCGGCCATGAGGTCGACCAGGGGGATATCAGGCGCGTGCTCGCCGCCGGCGCCCGTCAGGCGCTCGCAGGCGACCGCCAGGTCGTGCACTCGCTGCCCGTCGCGTTCTCGCTCGACGAGGAGCGCGGCGTGCGCGATCCGCGCGGCATGATCGGCGGCGTGCTCGGCGTCGACATGCACGTGCTCTCCGGCGTCGCGGCGCCGCTGCGCAATCTCGAGCTTGCCGTCAACCGTTGTCACCTTTCGGTCGAGCGAATGGTTGCGACACCCTATGCCAGTGGCCTTTCGGCGCTGGTCGACGACGAGTCGGAAATGGGCGCCGCCTGCATCGACATGGGCGGCGGCACGACGACGCTCGCCATCTTCTCGGAAGGTAAGTTCGTGCATGCCGACGCGATCGCGATCGGAGGCAACCACGTGACGCTCGACCTGGCCAAAGGGCTCTCGACGCGGCTCGAGGATGCCGAGCGCCTGAAGGTCATGCACGGTTCGGCGCTTCCGGCCAGCAACGACGACCGCGACATCGTCACCGTCCAGCCGATGGCCGGCGACGACGCGGAGGCGCTCGTGCAGGTGCCGCGCGCGGCGATGACGCGGGTAATACGGGCGCGCATCGATGAGACGCTGGAGATGATCCGGGACCGGCTCAACCAGTCCGGCTGGGGCGGCAATGTCGGCAAGCGCGTGGTGTTGACCGGCGGCGCCAGCCAACTCGTCGGCTTGCCCGAGGCGGCGCGGCGGATTCTCGGGCGCAGCGTGCGTGTCGGGCGGCCGCTCGGCGTCGCGGGCCTGCCGGAGGCGGCGAAGGGGCCCGCTTTCGCGGCGGCGGTCGGACTGATGATCTATCCGCAGGTTGCGGGTTTCGAGAGCACTATCGCGGCCGGTCCTTTCGGTCATCGGATGACCGGTACCGGCGGCAGGCTCTCGCGGATGGGTCAGTGGCTGAGGGATAGTTTGTAGTAAACGGGGATAGCCCCAAAAGGCGGCCGCGGCGGCGATGCGGCGGACAAAGGGAAAAAGGACGAGGACAATGACGATCAATCTGCAGAAGCCGGACATCACCGAGCTCAAGCCACGCATCACCGTATTCGGTGTCGGCGGCGGCGGCGGCAATGCCGTCAACAACATGATTACGGCCGGGCTTCGCGGAGTGGAGTTCGTCGTGGCCAATACCGACGCGCAGGCGCTGACGATGACCAAGGCCGAGCGGCTCATCCAGCTCGGCGCGCATGTCACGGAAGGCCTCGGAGCCGGCTCGCAGCCGGAAGTCGGCCGTGCCGCCGCGGAGGAATGCATCGATGAGATCGTCGATCACCTTTCGAGCACGCATATGTGCTTCGTGACCGCCGGGATGGGCGGCGGTACGGGCACCGGCGCGGCGCCGGTCGTGGCGCGGGCGGCGCGCGAGAAGGGCATCCTCACCGTCGGCGTCGTCACCAAGCCGTTCCACTTCGAAGGCCAGCGGCGGATGAAGACCGCCGATCTCGGCATCGAGGAATTGCAGAAATGCGTCGATACCCTCATCGTCATCCCCAACCAGAACCTTTTCCGCATCGCCAACGACAAGACCACCTTCGCCGACGCCTTCGCCATGGCCGACCAGGTGCTCTATTCCGGCGTCGCCTGCATCACCGACCTGATGGTCAAGGAAGGCCTGATCAATCTCGACTTCGCCGATGTCCGCTCGGTGATGCGCGAGATGGGCAAGGCGATGATGGGCACCGGCGAAGCTTCCGGCGAGGGCCGGGCCATGGCGGCGGCGGAAGCGGCGATCGCCAATCCGCTGCTCGACGAATCCTCGATGAAGGGCGCCAGGGGCCTGCTGATCTCGATCACGGGCGGCCGCGACCTCACCCTGTTCGAGGTCGACGAGGCTGCGACCCGCATCCGCGAGGAAGTCGACCAGGATGCCAATATCATCCTCGGCGCCACCTTCGACGAGGAGCTGGAGGGCGTCATCCGCGTGTCCGTGGTGGCGACCGGCATCGACAAACTCGCCAGCGACATCTCTCCCGCGCCGATCATTAACCGGCAGGTGCCCAAGCCTGCGCAGCCGGTGGCGATCGGGGAAGGCCGGGCCGCGAGCGCGCACGCGCCGGAGCCGCAGCGGGTTCCTGAGCCCGCGCGCGCCGATGATCCGGTGGCCGAGGCGATCCGGATGGCCGAGGTCGAAGCCAGGCCGCAGGCGCGGCAGCAGCACCATGCCGAGGAAGAGTTCAGGCCGCAAAGCCGCATCTTCCCGGCGCAGGTCGCCGAGCAGCGTCCTTTGGCGCCCGCGGCGTCGGCGCAGCCGCAGCCGCCGGTGCAAAGGGTGCCCGAGCCGCAGGCCGTGGCGGCGGTTCCGCGCATGCCCCGCGTCGAAGACTTCCCGCCCGCCGTCAAGGCGGAGTTCGAGGCCCGGCAGGCGCCCCAGGCCGATCATGACGAGCGCGGACCGATGGGGCTCCTGAAGCGGCTGACGCACGGCCTTTCACGGCGGGAGGACGAACCCGCCCGTCTGCAGCCGGCACAGCCGCGCGAGCCGAGACTGCGCCAGGCGACTCCGGAGACCCGGCGACTCGCCAGTCAGGACGCCACGGTCTATGCACCGCGCCGCGGCCAGATCGACGAGCACGGGCGACTCGTTCCGCAGGGACACACGCCGCACGAGGATGATCAGCTCGAAATTCCGGCTTTCCTTCGCCGGCAAGCCAACTGACGTTCTTTACGCTTCATGACAATTCGTGACGGGCGGGAGTATCGACTTCCGCCCGTTCTTATGGAAAGATAAATCAAATCAATTGATTAACGTTAAATCCTCATGTTGGGGAAGGCGTAACAGGGAGTAAGAAACCGTGATTTGGAGTATGATTGAGCCGTCTCTATCTTCCGGCCTTGTGGGCTGGGCTTGAGGAATTCTGGGGTTTCCGTCCGGTAAGAGCAGTGAATTCCGTCAAGTCGCGGATAAGACGACGAGCTTGGCTGATACGGACCATGGGGATCGATTTGCACGAATATCAGACAACGCTGAAATCGCGTGCGCATCTCTCGGGAATCGGCGTCCATAGCGGGAAACCGGTATCCATACATTTCAGCCCCGCGGACGCGGATACGGGCGTCGTTTTCCACTGCAGCGACGCGGAAGGCAATCACAAGGAAATCCGGGCCCTGGTGTCCGAGGTCGGCGGTACGGAACTGCGTACGGTGCTCGGTGATCCGGCGGGCGTGCATGTAGCGACGGTCGAGCATGTGATGGCCACGCTATTCGGGCTCGGGATCGACAATGTGTTCATCGAAATAGACGGCGTCGAAGCTCCTATCCTCGATGGCAGCGCCGCGCTTCTGGTGGAGGCGTTCGACCAGGCCGGGATCGAGAGGCTTGCCGCGAAGCGGCGGTACATCCGCGTCCTGAAGCCTGTGCGCATCGAGAACGGCGCGTCGTGGGCGGAGTTCAGGCCCCATGGCGGCACCCGGTTCGAGATCGACATTGATTTCGAGAGCGCGGCCATAGGCCGGCAGTATCTCGGTCTCGACATCGATGCGGACCGGTTCCGCCGAGACGTTTCCAGGGCGCGGACCTTCGGCTTCATGAAGGATGTCGAGCGCTTGTGGGCTGCCGGGTATGCGCTGGGCGCTTCGCTCGAAAATTCAGTGGTGATCAGCGACGACGGCTGCGTAATCAACATGGAAGGCCTGCGCTACAAGGACGAGTTCGTCCGCCACAAAATGCTCGATGCCATGGGCGACACGGCGCTTGCGGGCGCGCGCTTCATCGGCTGCTTTCGTTCCTATCGCGGTGGCCACAGGCTGAATGCGGCGGCTCTCAAGCGGCTCCTGTCGGACCGGTCGGCGTTCGAGATCGTCGAGACGGCGCGTCGCAATCGCGGGCATTCGTCGGAAATGATCGCGGTCAACGCGCCGGTGTTCGCGCCCTGGGCGCTCTGAACGGCGTCCGCCGCGACTCGGCTTTCCGCCACAAAAATGCGCGAATGCGCCGCGAAAGCGTTGCCGGGGACCGGCCGTTATGGTTTATGACGGCGCTCGACGAAAAGTCCTGCCGAAGGATTCTGGAACGACGATGGTGTTTATCACAGGTGCCGCTCCAATCGGCCGCATGCGGTCCGTGTTGCTCGCGATGTCGCTCCTGGCGGTGCCCGCGGCGCTCGTAACGGGCTGCCAGAGCGACAAGGACGAACTGGCGCTGGCGAATTACGTCGCGCCGACGGATCCAGCGGACCAGCTTTACAATGAAGGCCTCGCCAATTTGAACGCGGGCCGCCTGAAGGAGGCGTCGGCCAAGTTCGACGCCATCGACAAGGAGCATCCCTACTCGGAATATTCGCGCAAGGCCGAGGTCATGGCGGCCTTCACGAAGTACCGCATGGGCGAATACGACGACGCGATCTCCAAGGCGCAGCGTTATATGGAGCTCTATCCGTCGACGGAGGACGCGGCCTATGTGCAGTACATCATCGGGCTGAGCTACTTCCGGCAGATTCGTGAGGTTACCCAGGATCAGAAGGAATCACGGCAGACGATCGAGGCCATGGATGCGGTGATCCAGAACTATCCCGACTCGCCCTATGTCGAGGACGCCAAGACGAAGATACGCTTCGCCCGCGACCAGCTGGCCGGCAAGGAGATGCAGGTCGGCCGCTACTATCTCGAGCGTCGCGAATATCTGGCGGCGATCAAGCGCTTCCGGGCCGTGGTGGAAAATTACTCGAACTCCAATCAGGTGGAAGAAGCGCTTGCGAGGCTGACCGAGGCCTACTACGCCATGGGCATCGCCTCGGAGGCACAGACGGCGGCGGCGGTGCTCGGACGGAACTATCCGCACAGCAAGTGGTACAAGGATTCCTATGCGCTCCTGCAATCCGGCGGCCTGACGCCCGCCGAAAACAGGGGCTCGTGGATTTCCAAGGCCCTAAGCGTCGTCACGGGGGGCTGACGCCCCGCACCATGCTCGCCCGCCTGTCGATCCGCGATATCGTCCTGATCGAGCGACTCGACGTTGATTTCGCCGCTGGGCTTTCGGTCCTGACCGGCGAGACCGGAGCCGGTAAATCCATCCTCCTGGACTCCCTGTCGCTTGCATTGGGCGCCCGCGGCGATGCCTCCCTCGTGCGGCATGGGGCCCAACAGGGGCAGGTCACGGCCGTCTTCGACGTGGCGCGCGTCCATCCGGCCAGGCAGATCCTGCGCGACAACGCCATCGAGGACGACGGCGACATCATCCTCAGGCGGGTCCAGACCGCCGACGGACGCACGCGCGTCTTTGTCAACGATCAGCCCGCGAGCGTCGGCCTGATGCGCGATATCGGTCATGCGCTGGTTGAGATCCATGGCCAGCACGACGAACGCGCACTGGTCGACCCGGGCGCGCATCGTGAATTGCTGGACGCTTTCGGATTGCACTCGGGCGACGTCGCCGCCGTGAAAGAAGCCTGGCGGCACTGGCGCGACGCCGAGCAGGCGCTTTCGCGTCACCGCGCGAAGGTGGAGGCAGCGGCTCGCGAAGCAGATTTCCTGCGCGCTTCCGTGGAGGAGTTGGGTCGAATCGATCCGCGTCCCGGCGAGGAAAGCGAGCTTGCCGAAAGGCGCGCCGCCATGATGCGCGCGGAGAAGACCGCCGCCGACATCCAGGACGCCAACGAAGTGCTTTCGGGCGCGAACTCGCCCACGCCGCAGCTTTCCAGCCTGCTCCGAAGGCTGCAGCGGAAGGCGGAACAGAATCCCGACCTGCTGGACGAGATCGTCGCGGCGCTCGACCAGGCGCTGATTTCGCTAGACGCTGCGCAGGCAGCGGTGGACAAGGCCATGCGCGCTGCCGAGTTCGACCCACGCCTGCTCGAAGAGGCGGAGGAGCGGCTGTTTGCTCTGCGCGCGGTGGCGCGCAAGCACAATGTTGCCGTCGACGATCTGGCGAAGCTACGCGACGCCATGTTCGCCGACCTGGCCGACCTCGATGCCGGCGAGGAGAAGCTGAACATCCTGGAGAAGGAAAGCGCCGCCTCCCGCAGCCGCTACGACACTGCGGCGGCACATCTTTCCGAGCGGCGTCGTGGCTCGGCGGAAGCCCTGGCGCGCGCGGTGATGGCGGAACTGCCGGCTCTCAAGCTGGAGCGTGCCCAATTCATCGTGGAAATCGACAGCGACCCGGAAAACCGTGCGGAGGAAGGTACCGACCGGATCGAGTTCTGGGTGCGGACCAATCCCGGCACGCGCCCCGGCCCCATGATGAAGGTCGCTTCGGGAGGCGAGCTTTCGCGATTCCTGCTGGCGCTCAAGGTGGCGCTCGCCGATCGCGGCTCGGCGCCGACGCTCGTCTTCGACGAGATCGACACGGCTGTCGGCGGGGCAGTCGCCGATGCAATCGGCCAGCGGCTGGCGAGGCTCGCTGAGCGCGTGCAAGTCCTGTCGGTGACGCACGCGCCTCAGGTAGCTGCGCGGGCGGGATCGCACTACCTCATCAGCAAGTCCGGCAACGCCGATCGTGTTGCGACCGCAGTCGCCAGCCTCGGGGACGGCGCCCGCAGGGAAGAGATCGCCCGCATGCTCGCAGGCGCCACAGTTACCGACGAAGCGCGGGCCGCGGCGGGACGTTTGCTGAGCGAGAACGCGGCGGCGGGATAAGCCGCCTCGCGCGCGCCGCACCCAGGCAAGCGGCGCGGGTAGCGCGACATTCTTTAAAATGCAAGCATTCCGGCGCACGGCTTTGAAACGCGCCTGGGCTATCCTTTTCAAGGGGCAAGATAGTTCAGGGGGATTTGATGCGCATTGGCGGATTGACGGGATGGGAATCACCGAGGACGGCGGCCGCCGCCGGATCGCAGGCTTCGGGCGGCCCGGTCGGACAATCGTCGAGAAAGAGCGACATCGAGAACGCTCGTTCCACAGCCCTGTCGGCGCTTCACAATGATCGTTTCCGCTCGATGCTGGCGCAGATCGGTGATTCCAGCCTTGGTGACACGCTGATGCGCATACGGCCGGCGGAAGGGGAGTCTCAGGTGACTTTGTCTGTCGTACAGGCGCGCTACGGCGAAAACAGCGAATAAGGCGATCCTGTCCGTATCCGGCAGCGTCCATCCGACGCGATGCGGAAAGGACACCATCCGGAACCTTCTCCGGCGGCGCCAGTGTGCCGCTGCTGGCGGAGGCAGGCCGCCATTTGGCGGCGAACGTCAGTAGCGTCGCCCGGCCGGTTTACTTCTCCCGCCTTTATGGCAAAGAGTCACGCAGACCCGCCGTTTTGGAAACGAGTATGCCGCCATGGTCGCGAACAAGTCCAAGGCCGACAAGTCCATCGATGCGCTGACCCAGGATGAGGCAGAGGCCGAACTGGCGCGACTGGCCGAGGAGATCGCAGCCGCCGATATCGCCTACCATGGGAATGACGCGCCCGAGATCACCGACGCGGAATACGACGCGCTTCGCGTCCGCAACGCGGAGATCGAGGCCCGCTTTCCCGATCTGGTGCGGCCGGACAGCCCGACCGGGTCGGTTGGCGCACCGCCCGCCGAAGGGTTCGCCAAGGTACGCCACGCGGTGCCGATGCTGAGCCTCGCCAAGGCCTATACCGACCAGGACGTGGTCGACTTCATCGAGCGGGGCCGCCGTTTCTTCGAGCGTGACAAGGACCTCGACATCGCCTTCACGGCCGAGCCCAAGATCGACGGCTTGTCGGCCTCGCTGCGCTACGAGAACGGCGTCTTCGTGCAGGGCGCCACGCGCGGCAACGGCACAGTCGGCGAGGACATAACCGCCAATCTCAGGACGATCGCCGATATCCCGCACAAGCTGAAGGGCTCGGGCTGGCCTGAGGCGATAGAGGTACGCGGCGAAGTCTACATGACCTATGCCGAATTCGAGGCGCTGAAGGAGCGTTCGGCAGCCGCCGGCGGCCAGGAATACGTCAATCCGCGCAATACCGCCGCGGGCTCGCTGCGCCAGAAGGACCCCTCGGTGACGGCCAGCCGCAACCTCAGATTCTTCGCCTACGCCTGGGGCTATACGACCGAGGACCCGGCGCCGACCCAATACGAGTCGGTGCAAAAATTTGCCGAGTGGGGGTTCCGGGTCAGCCCGCTGATGGTGCGGGCGAGGTCGGTCGAGGAACTCATCGTGCAATACCATCTCATCGAGGAGAAGCGATCTTCGCTCGGCTACGATATCGACGGCGTGGTGTACAAGGTCGATCAGCTCGAACTCCAGCGCCGCTGGGGCTTCGTCACCGGCGAACCGCGCTGGGCCATCGCGCACAAGTTTCCGGCGGAGCAGGCGACGACGACGGTGCGCAGGATCGACATCCAGGTCGGCCGTACCGGCACGCTGGCGCCCGTCGCGCGCCTCGACCCTGTCACGGTCGGCGGCGTCACCGTCGAAAACGTCACTTTGCATAACGAGGACTATATCCAGGGTATCGATTCGAATGGCGCGCCGATCCGCGAGGGCAAGGATATCCGCATCGGCGATACCGTGCGGATCCAGCGCGCAGGCGACGTCATCCCGCAGATTGTCGACGTCCTCATCGAGAAGCGCCCCACGGATGCCGAACCCTACGAGTTCCCGCATGTCTGCCCGGTGTGCGGCTCCCCGGCGACGCGTGAGGTCAACGAAAAGACCGGCAAGGAGGATTCTCGCCGGCGTTGCACCGGCGAACTGATCTGCGCGGCGCAGGCAGTGGAGCGGCTGCGCCACTTCGTGTCGCGCGGCGCCATGGATATAGAGGGCTTTGGGGCGGAGAACATCGAACTCTTCTTCAACGCCGGCCTGATCAAGACCGCTGCCGACATCTTCACGCTGAAGGACCGCCGTGCCGAGGCGCAACAGGCGCTTGCCGAACGGCGCGAGGAACAGGCCAGGCTGCGCGAGGTGGCGTCAGGCAAGGAGCGCAAGAACGTCCGCAGCGCCGACCAACGCAATTTCGAGGGTCTCGACAAGCTGTTTGCGGCGATCGACGCGCGGCGCGATCCGGAACTTGATCGTTTCATCTTCGCGCTCGGCATACGGCATATCGGCGACACCACGGCGGCGCTACTGGCACGGACGTTCTCGACGGTCGAAGAGTTCATCCGCGTCGGCAAGGAAACCGCAGCGGCCGGGGATCCCCATACCGTCTTTCCTTCCATCAACGGCATCGGCGATACGGTCATCGGCGCGCTGATCGATTTCTTCGGCAACGAGCGCAATGACGAAGTGCTCTCCAAGCTGCTCGACGAGGTGCATCCCAAGCCCTATCTCGTCCACGTTTCCGCGGACAGCATGGTGGCCGGCAAGACGATCGTCTTCACCGGGTCGCTTGAGAAGATGACCCGTTCCGAGGCAAAAGCCATGGCGGAAAGGCTGGGCGCCAAGGTTGCCGGTTCCGTCTCCGCCAAGACCGATCTCGTGGTCGCGGGACCCGGCGCCGGCTCCAAGCTCAAGACGGCGTCCGAACTCGGCGTCGAGGTCATCGACGAGGACGCCTGGCTGGAACGGGTAAAGGGTTCGGCCTGATGACAGCGTCTTTCCAAGGCTTCGGAGCGAAGGCGATCCCGTTCCTGAAGGCGCTCGATTTCCACCAGAGCCGCGAATGGTTCCAGGAGAACCGGGCGCTTTACGAGAGCGAATTGCGCGAGCCGCTCGGCGACCTGGTGGAGGTGCTGACGGAGCGTCTCAATGCACTCGGACTGGGCTTGCGGGGAGACCGCAAGAAATCGCTCTTCCGCATCAACCGCGATGTCCGCTTCTCGAAGGACAAGCGACCCTACAATCGGCATGTCTCGGCCATCCTGTCTCCCGACGGCACCAAGATGGAGCAAGGGGTGCTGTTCATCTATTTCGGGGTCGACGGTTGCCGCGCCGCCGTCGCCTGGTGGCAGCCGGCGGCGGAACTGCTGGCAGCGATGCGCAAGACCATCGCCGGGAAGCCAGGCGAGTTTCGCGCCATGGTGGCGACGCTGGAGAAGAACGGCGTTGGGCTCGACGGGGAGGGCGCGATGAAGCGGATGCCGCGCGGCTTCGAGCAAATCGCCGAGCCGGAAATCGCCGCGGCCGTCCGCAACCGCCATTTCGTCGTGCGCCGCCAGATCGATCCGGAACGCATCCACAAGCCGGAGCTTGCCGAGGAGATCGTCGACTTCACCCTGCGGGCCAAGCCGCTGCTCGACTGGGGAAGGAAGATCGAGGGACGGGTCGCCCGCGGCGATGTCTAGAGACCAATCAATCGGGCCGACATGGCGGCCGATCAATGCAGGTCTCAATTTGCTGCATTGATCGTTCAGCACAATTGACGTGACAGGCTGCCCGTCGGCCCATAGGGTGCCGCGCTTTCCGGAGATGGATAAATGGCAGGTGAGGGCGCGAGAAGCGATTTCTGGCGAGGCGTACGCGCCGGCCTGCCGGTGGCCGTGTCGGTGATCCCCTTCGGCGTCCTGTTTGGCGCACTGGCGATCGACAATGGCTTCACGCCGTTCGAGGCGGTGCTGATGAGCGCGACAGTCTATGCCGGCGCCAGCCAGATGGTGGGCTTGCAGCTTTTCGGCGAGCACGTCCCCGCCTGGCTGATCGTTTTTTCCATCTTCGCCGTCAATTTCCGCCATGTGCTCTACTCGGCGGCTGTGGGGCGTCGGATTCGTCGGTGGTCCTTCTGGCAGAAGGCGGTCGCCTTCTTCTTCCTGGTTGATCCGCAATATGCCGAGGCCGAACGCGAGGCGGAGAAGCCGGGCGGCATCGGCTTCGCCTGGTACATGGGTATGGGACTTTTCATCTATACCGGCTGGGTAGCGGAAACGTGGATTGGCGCGCTAGCCGGCCGTTTCATCACCGACCCGCATGCGTTGGGTCTCGATTTCCTGCTGCCGATCTATTTTCTCGGACTCGTCATGGAATTCCGCCACCGGCCGCTCTGGCTGCCGGTCGTGGTCGTCAGCGCCATCGTATCAGTCGCCGCCTATCACATCGTCGGATCGCCCTGGCATGTGTCGATCGGCGCTGTCGCGGGCATACTGCTCGCCGCCTTCATGCCGACGGGGCGCCGTCCGCAGGCGGTGCTGGCATGAGCGCCAATATGTGGATCATCCTGGCGGCTGCGGTGCTGACTTATCTGACACGCGCCGGCGGTCATCTGGTGCTTTCGCGCTTCGAGCGCGTCCATCCGCGCGTCGAGGCCGGACTGGACGCTGTTCCGGCTGCAGTGCTGACGACCCTGGTGGCGCCGGCGGCGGCTTCGGGCGGATTGGCGGAACTCGCTTCATTGGTCGTCGCGGCCATAGCGGCGCTGCGGGGCGGCATGCTCACCGTCTTTCTCTGCGGCGGGGCGACGCTGATCCTGCTCCGGCAGTTTTTCGGATAGAGGCTACGAGATCGGCGCGGTCGCTTGCTCGAGCCATTTCAACGTCTCGCCGTCGACCAGCGGCCCGACTTCCGAAAGGACGCAGGCATGATAGGCGTTCAGCCAGCCCAGCTCCTCCGGCGCCAGCAGGTCCGGCTTCACCAGCCGCCTGTCGAACGGCGCTAACGTAAGCGTTTCGAAGCCGTGCATCGCCGTGTCGCCGCCGGCGATTTCATCGGCCTCTGTCACAAGGATCAGGTTCTCCATGCGGATGCCATAGGCGCCTTCCTTGTAGTATCCGGGTTCGTTCGACAGGATCATGCCGGCCAGAAGCTTCTCGGTGCCGGACTTGGCGATGCGCTGGGGTCCTTCATGGACTGAGAGATACGACCCGACGCCGTGGCCCGTGCCGTGCTGATAGTCGAGGCCGGCTTTCCACAGGGCCATCCTCGCCACCGCGTCGATATCCATGCCGCGCGTTCCTGGCGGGAAGCGCAGCATGGAGATGCCGATCATTCCCCTAAGGACGAGCGTGGCGCGTTCTCGCATCTCCTCGGTCGGCTTGCCGATGGCGACGGTGCGGGTGATGTCGGTGGTGCCGTCTTGATATTGTCCGCCGGAATCGACCAGGTAGAGCTCGCCCGAGACCAGCTTGCGGCTCGTCTTCGTCGTCACCCGATAGTGAATAATGGCGCCGTTCGCGCCGGCGCCGGAGATGGTGTCAAAGGAGATGTCACGCAGCGGCATCTGCAGTTCCTGGCCGGTCGACCGGCGGAACTCCTCAAGCCTCCGCGCGGCTTCAATCTCGTCGGTCGAGCCCGGCTCCTGACTGTCGAGCCAGGCGAGGAACCGGCTCACGGCCGCACCGTCGCGGCGGTGCGCGGTCCGGCTGCCGGCGATCTCGGCGGCGTTCTTGACCGCCCGGGGCAGGCGTGCCGGGTCGGTGAGACGCACGATCCTTCCACCGTTCTCCTCCACCAGCAGGCGCAGCTTCTCGGCGGCAAGCGCCGGATCAAGGCCGACCGCGGCACCGGACCTGGCCAGCCGGGCCAACTCGCTTTCCATTGCGTCCGGGGCGAAAAGATCGGCAAGCTGCGTGAGGTAGGCTTTCAGCTTGATGGAAAGCTTTCGCTCGTCGAGGAACAGCTTGTGCCCGCCGTCGGCGGCGAGAATGGCAAAGCCAAGCGCCAGTGGCGTATGCGGCACGTCGTGGCCGCGGATGTTGAACGCCCAGGCAAGCGAGGACGGATCGGTGAGAACGGCATGCGTCGCGCCGCCTTTGGCGATCGCCTCCGCCAGGCCTGCCAGTTTTTCCCCGGCCAGCCTGCCGGCATATTCCTCGGGCTGGATGTCGACCGCCCCCAGCGGCGGGCCGGGTCGGTCTGGCCAGCAGGCGTCGACCGGGTTGCGTTCGACCGCGACCAGTTCGCCGTCGCGCCCGGCAATGGCCGCGCGCAATTCCTTCGCGTCCGAGATGGTGTGTAGCCACGGATCGAAGCCGATGCGGTCGCCCCTGGCGAGATTCGCCCCCAGCCACTTGTCCGGCGGGTTATCGATCAGGTTCTCGATGGAGAAAATGGAAGGGTCGACCTGGTTGCGCGCCTGCAGTGTATAGCGGCCATCCACGAACAGGAGTGCCTTGCGTTCAAGGACAAGGGCGGTGCCGGCCGAGCCGGTAAAGCCCGTCAGCCAGGAAAGCCGTTCCGAACAGGCCGCCACATACTCGCCCTGATGTTCGTCCGCTCGGGGGACGAGAAAGCCGGCCAGCCTCTCCTCCTTGATCCAGCGGCGCAAACGCGCGACGCGCTCGGGGCCCTGCGAAGGGTCAGATTTGACATCGAAAGACTGGAACATAAGGCACTCTTGGATGAAATTTGACCGGAACCGTATGCGCCCCGGACGCCGGTTGCAACACGCGGCCGAAAGCGCTTCGCATGTGCAAAATGTATTAGGTGCAATGCACAAACCGCTGTGGCCATCCAAGTCAGTAATGCTTACCTTTCTTGGCGTGGAGGACCGAACCACAGGAGAGACAAATGGCAGGAAATGGGTTTTTCCGTAGTGCGTTTAGAGCTCTTGTCGATGCCCGCATGGCGCAGGCGGAGCGCTACGTCAACGAAGCGCTTCTGTATCTCGACGACGAGACCCTCGAGGCGCGCGGCTATTCGCGCGACGCTTTGAAGCGCAAAGGCAGCCGCGCCCTGTTCCTGTAAGCCTGCGATTTCGACGGGCTTCTTTGGGAGGCGGCCGCAAAGGCCGCCTTCTTCGCATCAATGGCGCTTCATGTGCAGCGTCACCCAGCCTTCGCGAAGTAGCGTGGCAAGATGGCGGAAGCGCTGATTAGAATAGGCGGCGAGTACCGCGCGGCGCTGGCGATCGAGGATGCCCGACAGGATCAGCGAACCGCCGGGCGAGAGATGCCGCGCCATCTCCGGCGCCAGGCGCATCAACGGCCGCGCTAAAATGTTCGCGACGATCAGGTCGAACGGTCCCCTGCGCGCGAATGCCGGATGCTGGAAGCCGCTGGCCGTGATGGTCTCGACCAAAATCCGCATCCCGTTCAGCCTCACATTTCCCGCCGCCACACGCGTCGCGACTGGATCGATATCGGTTGCAAGGACCGGGATATGGGCGAGCTTCGCCAGGCCAATGGCAAGAACGGCTGAGCCGGTGCCAAGGTCCAGCGCGTTTCGCGGATGTTCTCGGCCGGCGACGCGCGCGATCATTTCCAGGCATCCTGCCGTCGTGCCGTGATGGCCTGTGCCGAAGGCCTGGCCGGCCTCGATCTCGACAGAGATGTCGTTCGCACGCCGTTTGGCGCGGTCGTGCCGGCCATGGACGAAGAAGCGCGCCGCGCGCACCGGCTTCAACCCTTCCAGCGAATGCGCGACCCAATCGATGTCAGGCAGTGTCTCGCGGCGAATGTCGACTGGGTCGACGACACCCTCCAGGAGCGCACGCAAGCGCCCGTCGACCGGATCGGTATCGCCGTCGACGTAGAGCGTGATTTCGTGCAGGTCCGCGGCTTCATCCAGTTCCAGTATGCCGAGCGGATAGCCTTCTTCCTCGAAAGCCGCTTCGAGCACGGCATAGGCGCGTCGCGCCGCCGGGCCGGTAGCGGTGAATAAAAGCCTCGACGGACTCATGCGCGGCGGGACGTGCGACAGTTGCTCACGCACCGGCCTCCAGCCTTCGCAGCTTGGCAAGCGCGGCCTTGTCGCTTTCGCCATAGGCGATGGTGCCGGCGAAATCGCCGCTTCGGTCGAGCAGGATTACCGAGGCGGTGTGGTCCATCGTATAGTCGCCGCCGTCGGTTTCCACCTTGCGGAAATAGATGTTGAAACCCTTCGCCATCGCACGGACCTTGTCGGGCGGACCGGAAATTCCCGTGATCCTGTTCGAGAAGTTGCCAAGGTAGCGGTTCATGACTTCGGGCGTATCGCGCTCGGGGTCGATGGAGATGAAATAGGCTTTCATGTCCTTCGCTTCCGGGCCGAGCGTCTTCAGCCAGCCGTCGAGCTCGAAGAGCGTGGTCGGGCAGACCTCGGGGCAGTGCGTGTAACCGAAATAAAGCAGCGAAGGCTGTCCGCGAAAAGCGGCGCGCGTGATGGGTTGACCGTGGCCGTCGACCAGCGTGAACGGCGCCCCATAGGCTTCGCCGGAATTCTGCTGCCGATACCAGTCGAAGGTCAGCCAGCCAAACGAAGCCGCCATGAGGACGAGAATGCCGACGAGGATCGCGCGCATCATTGCATGAAGGCTCCGCTCATCATTGCCCTGCCGTCAGAAGCACCAGGACAGGCCAGAGGCCGCCATGGCGAAAAATATCTGGGCGCCGTGCCGCATCCACATGGCGAAGGCGACGCCGGATACCGCCGCGAAAGCCGCGAACGCCAACAGCGTTCCGACAATACGGGCAGGGATAAGGGTCGGACGGTCCACCATCTTCGGCTATATAGGCCCAACGCATCCCGATCGGAAAGGTGTTGCGTTGCCGCAAGCCACGGAAGACGTCCATTGTTTGCGAAAGCGTAAGTTGAACCATGGGAAATGCCAGCCTATCTTCGGTCGCGCTAAACAAGGACCTGACGATGTCACCACGACCCGCCGGTTATTCCGCGCTGCAGATCACCCTTCATTGGGCGATAGCGGCCCTCGTCATTTTTCAGATACTTGCTCATGACGGAATGGAGGCGGCCTGGGACAGCTTCAGGAAGCACACTCCACTTTCGCCCGAAGATGCTGTCTTCTCCGACCTGCACATCTATGCCGGTATCGTGATATTCGTGCTGGCGCTCATCTGGATATGGCTGCGGCTGAAAAGGGGCGCGCCGGCGCTTCCCGAAGGCGAGCATCCGCTGCTCAAGTTTCTCGCGCGGGCGACGCATTTCGTTCTCTATCTTCTCATCATCGGCATGCCGATTCTCGGCGCTGCCGGATGGTACCTCAACATTCCGACGCTCGTGCATCTCCATTCAAGCGGTCGGCTTCTGCTCGTGCCCCTGGTCATTTTCCATGCAGCGGCCGCCTTCGTCCAGCATTTCTGGATGAAGAGCGACGTACTCAGGCGCATGATCGTCGTCCGCAACTAAGTCAGCGACGGCTCTTGCAAGCTCGCTGCCGGGCTCCCAACTTTTCGTGGCCATACGATGTTGAGGAGCAGAGATGAAGAAATCAGCATTCGCCGTGACCGGGGCTGCCCTGTCCCTCCTGGCGTTCCTTCCGGCGAAGGCGCAGGAGGTCGGCAAGGTCGGCGTCGACTGGATCGGCAACGACATCGTCGTCGAAGCGATCAAGGACCCCAAGGTAGAAGGAGTCGTCTGCCACGTCGCTTATTTCGACCGCAGCATCATTGATCGCTTGCATAAGGGAAACTGGTTCGAGGATCCGTCGAACACCGCCATTTCCTGCAACCAGACGGGGCCGATCACCATCGGTGACATCGACATGGGGAAGGGGGGCGAGGAAGTCTTCAAGCAAGGGATCAGCCTGATCTGGAAGAAGCAGGTGGTGAACCGCATCTACGACAAGGCCGACAACACCCTGATCTACCTGTCGCATTCGCGCCAGGTCCAGAACGGTTCGGCCAAGATGGCGATTTCGACCGTTCCGCTCTACGGCCAGCAGGTCACCTGGGCGAAGGACAAGAAGGATTAGAGTGTGGGCGCCGGCATGCCCTTGCCGGCCCGCATGCCCCGGCGTAAACGCCGCACATGGCCGCCGATGACAACCTTCGCTTCCTTCCCCCCGAGCCACGCGTCCATCCCACCGCGGAACTCAAAGGCTGCAAACTCGGCCGATACTCCTCTGTCGGCGAGCGCACGATCCTGCGCGACGTGACGGTCGGCGATTTCAGCTATTTCGAGCGCCACGCCGAGGCGATCTACACCGATATCGGCAAGTTCTGTTCGATTGCGGCCAATACGCGGATCAACGCCCTGGAGCATCCACTAGAGCGGCCGACCACACACAAGGTCAGCTATCGGCCGAACGAGTATTTCCGCTATCTCGGCGTCGACCAGGAATTCCGCGCGCGGCGCAGGCAGAAGCGGGTGGTCATCGGACATGACGTCTGGATCGGGCATGGCGCGGTGATCATGCCTGGGGTCCATATCGGCAACGGCGTGGCAATCGGCGCCGATTCGGTGGTTACGCGGAACGTACCGGCCTTCACGATCGTCGCCGGCGTACCAGCCGTGCCTATACGCTCCCGTTTTGCCGCGGACATTACCGTGAGGCTTGAAAAGCTGGCTTGGTGGGATTGGCCGCTGGACCGGTTGTTCGAGGCGATCCCGGACATGCAGAAGATGGAAACAGAACAATTTATAGAAAAGTGGAGCGATTAGGGTTAAGGAAACGAAAACAGTTGCAGTTGATGATTTATTGTAACCTGAGGTTGCATATTCCATCCTTTAATGCTTGTCTCATGACTGGAGGTACTGCT
>JBQCFA010000280.1:0-2498 GCA_051959695.1 Rhizobiaceae bacterium | reverse complement strand
TCGACGCTCTGGTACGACGATAATTTCGTCGGCACCGAGCTCGACACGCAGGTCTCCTATGCCGGCATCGCCAAGGCCTGCGGGCTGGAAGGCGTGCAGGCCTTCACCATGGAGGAACTCACCGCCGCGCTCGACAAGGCGATCGACGACCAGATGAAAAACGGCAAGACCACTCTGATCGAGGCGATGATCAACCAGGAACTCGGCGATCCCTTCCGCCGCGACGCGATGAAGAAGCCGGTCAAGGTGGCGGGCATCGACCGCAAGGACATGCGTCCGCAAAGGGGAGCGGCGGCCTGACAAGGTGTATGCGCTAAAGCATCCCTCTCCGGTTTGCTCCGCAAACCACCTCTCCCCAGAGGGGCGAGGAACCCAGGTCCTGAAGCGCCGCGGCCTAGGCGAGTTCGTTTCCTCGCCCCTCTGGGGAGAGGTGCCGAGCGAAGCGAGGCGGAGAGGGGTTGTTCAGCCTATGGTGATCGCGCCTACCGCCCCCTGAACCTTAGTTGCAGCGCGACGGCCGCCGCGAAGGCGAGGCAGGCGACCGCCGCCGAGAGCACCAGCGCCGCCTTGTCACCGAAGCGGTCTATGAGGCTGGCATAGACGATCGGCGCCGCCGCCGAGACGATGAAGCTCGGCATCAGGAGCCGGCCGACGACGAGGCCGTACGTGTTCCGGTCGAACAGCACCAGCGGCAGCGTGCCGCGCGTGATCGTGGTCAGCCCGTTTCCCGCGCCGTAGACGAAGGCGAAGATCACCGCCGCCGGCACGAACGCGCCGCCTGCCATTCCGGCGAGGAAGGCGAGCGGCAGGAGCGCTGTCGACAAGATGCTGAGGCCGAAGGCGTCGAGCCGCGCGCCGAATAGGATTTCGGCAAGCCGCGCCAGGGATTGGCCGATGCCGCGCAGCGTCGCGATCCAGACCGCCGCGCCGGCCGCGAGGCCGAGCCCGGCGAGGATGTTGATCATGTGCGCCGACATGGCGGAGTTGAGGAAGTTCACCGCCGCCGTGATGAGGGCATAGAGAGCGCCGGCGATGAAGCGGTCGCCGGGCGCGACGGCGAGCGGCGGCGTCTCGGCGGCAAGCGGTGCAGCCGCCGGCGCCAAAGCCGACCCGGAAGCAGCCCCTGAAGCAGGCATCGTCTCGCCGTACCGGTTTCCCGGAATGGCGAGATGCAGCGGCAGGGTCAGAAGCGCCACGCCGGCATAGACGAACAGCGCGGCGCGCCAGCCGAAGGCTTCCGTCAGCATGTGGCCGAAGGGCCAGAACACGGTCGAGGCGAGGCCGCCGAACAGCGTCACCTGCGACATCGGCTTTCTGGCCGACAGGCCGCCGATGCGCGCCAGCGTCGCGAAGGCCGCGTCGTAGAGCGTGAAGCGCATGGCGATCCCGAGGCAGACCCAGCTTGCATAGTAGAGGCCGATCCCGTACGAAAGCGCGATGCCGGCGCAGCCGAGCGCGATCAGGACCGATCCGGTCGCCATCACGGTGCGCCCGCCATACTGGTCGATGAGGCGACCGGTGAGCGGCGAGGCGAATCCCATGACCAGCAGCGCCACGGAGTAGCCGCCATAGACGAGGTCGCGGCTCCAGCCGAGGTCGGCGCCGATGACGCCGCCGAACCCACCGATCAGGTAGTAGGCCGTTCCCCAGCAGACGATCTGCGACAGGCCGAGATAGAGGACGGTGCGGCGCAGGATCAAAGAGAGGGGTCCTCGGCCCGGCAGCTTGCCGCCATATCCATCATCCTACGTTCTGTTCCTACAAGCCGGGTCGGCATCAACTTAAGAAACCCCTCTCCGGTTCGCTTCGCGAACCACCTCTCCCCAAGGGGCGAGGACTCCAAGTTCTGAAGCGCCGCGACCGTCGCGGGTTCGGTTCCTCGCCCCTTTAGGGAGAGGTGTCGAGGCGAAGCCGAGACGGAGAGGGGTCGATTCCGATACTTCATCTCCGCCATCTGCACGGAAAGCGAATTGCCAACCATCCCCTTCACCCGCCGCGCACGAAATCGAGGAAGGCGGATTCGGCACGGGTGCGCGATCGGTCGCCGTGGCGGAGCGCGGTGAAGCGTCGTTCCGGAAAGGC
Source organism: Rhizobiaceae bacterium (assembly GCA_051959695.1). Taxonomy (GTDB): domain Bacteria; phylum Pseudomonadota; class Alphaproteobacteria; order Rhizobiales; family Rhizobiaceae; genus Mesorhizobium_L. The sequence goes on along the minus strand of JBQCFA010000280.1, from coordinate 416 downwards.
GAGGGGCAGGGTGACGAGCGCGCCGGCCTTCAGCTTGGCATCGGCCACCAGAAGCGAGATCACCGTCGCCCCGGAACCGGCCTCGACCGCGTTGCGCACCGCCTCGTTGGAAGGCAGTTCGAGCGTTACCTCGAGCGTTTCAAGATCGACGCCGTAGGCGCGCACGGCATCCTCGAAGATCTGCCGCGTGCCCGAGCCACGCTCGCGTAGCGTCCATTTCAGGTGGCCGAGCTCTCCCGGCTTCATCGCCCTCCGCCCGGCGAGCGGGTGGGTGGCGGCGACGACGAGCACCAGCGTGTCGGCGCCGACGTCGATCCGCACCAGGAGCGGGTCGTCGACATCGCCCTCCACGAAGCCGAGATCGGCCTCGCCGCCGGCGACGGCGCGGGCCACGCCGGTGGTGTTGTCGATCGTCA
>JBQCFA010000279.1:0-9868 GCA_051959695.1 Rhizobiaceae bacterium | reverse complement strand
CTCACGGTCGAGGAACTGATCGACGCCTTCCAGCGCGCGGGTTGGAACCGGGATATCGGCGTGATTGTGCTGACCGGCGCCGGCGATAAGGCTTTCTGCACCGGCGGCGACCAGAGCGCCCATGACGGGCAATATGACGGGCGAGGCACGATCGGCCTGCCCATCGAAGAGCTGCAGGGGCTGATCCGCGAGGTGCCGAAACCGGTCATCGCACGCGTCAACGGATTCGCGATCGGCGGCGGCCATGTGCTCAACACCGTCTGCGATCTCACCATTGCGTCGGACAGGGCGCAGTTCGGCCAGGTCGGGCCGAAGGTCGGCTCTGTCGATCCGGGCTTCGGCACCGCCTATCTTGCGCGGCTCGTCGGCGAGAAAAAGGCGCGCGAGATCTGGTATCTGTGCCGCCGCTACACGGCCGCCGAAGCGGTGGCGATGGGCCTCGCCAACGTCGCTGTCCCGCACGAGGAACTGGATGCGGAAGTCGACCGCTGGTGCGCCGAAATCATGGCCAAGAGCCCGACGGCGATCGCGCTCGCCAAGCGCTCCTTCAATGCCGACAGCGAAAGTATTCGCGGCATATCCAGCATGGGAATGCACGCGGTCAGCCTCTACTACGACACCGAGGAATCGAAGGAGGGCGCGCGGGCCTTTCGCGAGAAGCGGCCGCCCGACTTCCGCAAATATACGCGCCGCAAATCCGGGTGACGTTACACCTCGCCCCGTCGTCCGGAGCAATCTTCCGCCGGCGCGGACGGGCCGGACTTGCCCCGCTTTCCTGCAATGGCTACATGTCGCGCTGTCACGGGGAGAGCCGGCATGCTCGCACTCATCCAAACGATCGTTATGGCGCTCGATATCTACTGGTGGATCATCATCGGCGCGGCCATATTTTCATGGCTTTACGCGTTCAACGTCGTCAATCCACGCAACGAATTCGTCGGTATGATCGGCAACATGCTCTTTCGCCTGACCGATCCGGCGCTGCGGCCCATCCGGCGCTTTCTGCCGGATCTGGGCGGCATCGACATATCGCCCATCATCCTGCTTCTGGTCATCTTCTTTGTCCGCCAGTTCCTGCTAACGACCGTCGCGCCCATGGTGCTGTGAGAAGCGCGCGATGGCGCAGAAGAAGGCCCATGAGGTCGACAGATGGCTTTCGCGGCCGGAATCGTCGTTTACGTTGGTCCTGATCTACGGACCCGACCGCGGCCTCGTCTCCGAGCGTGCGCGCTCCTTTGCTTCCAGGACCGGACTGCCGCTCGACGATCCTTTCGCCGTGGTGCGGCTCGATGCGAGCGAACTAGACCAGCAGCCGGGCCGGCTGGAAGATGAGGCGCGTACCGTTCCGATGTTCGCCGATAGGCGTCTGATCTGGGTTTCCAATGCCGGAGCCCACAAAGCGCTGGCGGCGGACGTAAAGGCGCTCATCGATAACCCGGCGCCCGACGCTGTCGTCCTGATCGAGGCCGGCGAACTCAAGAAGAATGCCTCCCTTCGTGCCATCGTCGAAGGCGCTTCGGCCGGCATGGCGCTGCCTTGCTACGCCGACGACGCCAGGGCGATCGATCTTCTCATCGACGACGAGGTCTCGAAAGCCGGCATGACCATCGGATTGGACGCGCGCCAGGCCCTGAAAGCCAGTCTTGGCGGCGACCGACTGGCCAGCCGTGGCGAGATTGCCAAGCTGCTCCTTTACTGTCTCGACAAGCAGAAGATCGAGGTACAGGACGTTCTCGCCACGACGGGCGATGTTTCGGCAACATCGAACGACGAGGCGGTCGATGCCATGCTGCTTGGCAGGGCGGCCGAACTGGACCTGGCCCTCAGCCGTCACGCCGCCGCCGGGGGTCACCCCTTTCAGTCACTCGCCGCCGCCATGCGCCAGTTCCAGAGCCTGCAGGCCATGCGGGAAGCCATGGAGCGAAAAGGGCTGTCGGCCGCGGCGGCGGTCGCATCGGCAAGGCCGCCAGTCTTCTTCGCCCGCAAGAAGGCGGTCGAGACGGCGCTCGAGCGCTTTGACGGCGAGACGGTCGCCAGTGCGCTTGAGCGCCTGCGTGACGCCGTACTGCAGACCCGCCGTCGTCCCGACCTTGCCGGGGTCATCGTCGAGCGGACCTTGCTGGCGCTCACCTTGGAGAAGCGGCGGAGCCGCTATCCTGCGGCTGGCTAGCCGGCTAAGATATACTCCTACCATCAGCCTTTAAGGCGGCGGCACAAATCGTCGAGCTGCTCTAGCGTCCTGTAGGTGATCCTGATCTCGCCGCCCTTCTGCTTATGGCGGATTTCCACGTTCAGGCCCGTTACATCGGCCAGCAGCTTCTCCAGTGCCGCTGTGTCCGGATCTTTCTCGGGCTGACCGGCCGTATTTCGGGCTGCGGGAGCGCGCGCGGGCTCATGCGCCAATTGTTCGGCCTGCCGCACGGAAAGGCCGCCCTCCACGATCCGCCGCGCCAGCGCCGCCGGATCATCCGCCGTGACCAGTGTCCGCGCGTGCCCTGCGGACAGTGCGCCGTCTACAAGCATGCCCCGCACGTCTTCCGGCAGCTTGAGAAGTCGCAGCGTGTTGGCGACATGGCTCCGGCTCTTGCCGATCACCTGTCCGAGATCCGACTGTGTATAGCCGTGCTCATCTATAAGCTGTTGAAATCCCAGCGCTTCCTCGACCGGATTGAGGTCTGCGCGCTGGATATTCTCAACGATCGCCAGCTCCAGCGCCTCTCGGTCGCCGACATCACGGATGATCGCCGGTATCACCGCTATGCCGGCAAGCTGCGCCGCTCGCCAGCGCCTTTCCCCGGCGATGATCTCGTAGCGGCCGTCAACCTTGGCAGGCCGCACTACCACGGGCTGAACCACGCCGTGTTCGCGGATCGACTGGCAGAGGTCGGCCAGCTCCTCGTCGCCAAAACGTCGGCGCGGATTGCGCGGGTTCGGCAAGATCAGCTCGATCGGCAGGCCTTGATCGGCCGATACCGTGCGCCCTGGCGAGGTCACGGGTTGGTCCATGTCGCCGATCAGCGCGGCTAGCCCTCGCCCGAGCCGTCGTTTGGAAGCATCTTCGTTCATCTTCGTGCCTTTGGCGGATTGCCGGGTTCAGGCGGCGCGGAGTCGGCGTTCGCGGCGGATAACCTCCGACGCCAACTGGAGATAAGCCTGACTGCCCGAACATTTCAGATCGTAAAGGATAGCCGGCTTACCGAATGAGGGAGCCTCCGACACCCGCACATTCCGGGGAATGATCGTGTCATAGACGGTCTCGCCCATATGGGCCCTAACATCCTCAACCACCTGGTTCGCCAGATTGTTGCGGCCGTCATACATGGTCATGACGATGCCCTGGATGGTGAGCGCCGGATTGACCGTGCGCCGCACCTGGTCGACCGTCTCGAGCAACTGGCTGAGCCCCTCCAAGGCGAAGAATTCACATTGCAGCGGCACGAGCACCGAATGCGCGGCGGCCATCGAGTTCAATGTGAGAAGGTTGAGCGAAGGCGGGCAATCGATGAGGACATAGGAAAAGCCTCCCGGCTCGGCGGCATTTCGCTGCAGCGCAGATTTCAGCTTCAGCACCCGGTCCGCCGAGGAGGCAATTTCCATCTCCACTCCGAGAAGGTCGAGCGTGGACGGTATGATCGAGAGGCCGGGAACCACCGTGGCCACGACCGCGTGTTCTATCTCGGCGCGGCCTACGATGACGTCATAGGATGAGACATCGCGATTTCGTCGGTCGATGCCCAGCCCGGTGCTGGCATTACCTTGCGGATCGAGATCGATGATGAGCACCTGCTCGCCAATGGCGGCCAATGCCGTTGCGAGATTGATGGCGGTCGTCGTCTTGCCGACGCCGCCCTTCTGATTGGCCACGGTGATGATTCGAGGTTCGTTAACCATGGCGTCGAGAGATCGTTGCACCAGTTACATATGGCTTCAGCGGCGGGCGAGATCGTGAATCTCGAGGATCATTCCTTCGCGATCGACCATGCTTCGGTGTTCTAACAGATCGAATCGCCAGGCGTCACGGGCTTCTTTGACTTCGGCGGCGTAATCCCGGCCTTTGTGAAAGAGCCCGCGAGCCCCCCGCGACAGCCACGGCTCCGCCAGCCCGAGAAGATCCGGCAAGGGCGCCAGCGCTCTCGCTGTCACCACTTCCGGCGATCTTATCGCCGCAATGGCATCTGCGATGCGCATCGCCAGTACCGTCGCGCCTTCGACGGAGGCGAGCGCCGTCTTCAGGAAGGATGCCTTCTTGTGATTGCTTTCAACCAGGTCGATGTGGAAATCTGCGCGGTCGCCCAAGAGTATGGCCAATACCGCGCCAGGAAAGCCTCCGCCGGAACCGAGATCGAGCCAGCGCTTCGTTTCTGGAGCGAATCGAACCAGCTGCGCACTGTCAAGGATATGTCGCGACCAAAGTTCGGCAAGTTGCGAGGGCGCGGCCAGATTAATACGCGATGACCATCGGCGGAACTGTTGCTCGAATTCGATGAGGCGATCCACCGTTTCACGTGAAACATCGCCCGACACCCGTTGCAAGGTAGTAAGACGGTCGTCCATCAGGCGGTTGCCCAGCGTCCTGCCGATTCCTGTGCCTGCGCGTGAGTGAGAACAATTGCAAGCGCCGCGGGCGTCATCCCCTCGATGCGGCCCGCTTCTGCCAGTGTTCCGGGCCTGCGTGTGGACAATTTCTGTTTCAGCTCGTTCGACAGGCCGGCCATCGTCGGATAGTCGAGATCGCGCGGAATGGCGCGAGCTTCCTCACGCTTCAGCAATTCAACGTCCGCCGATTGCCGGTGCAGGTAGACGGAATACCGCGCGTCCGTTTCCAGGCGCTCGGCAACGCGCGCGGGAATAGCTGCAAGCTGCGGCCATATCTTCTGGAGTCGATCGATTGCAAGGGACGAATGACTGAGAAGCTCGAATGCCGAACGACGGACCCCATCCTGGTTGATCTCGAGGCCCTTCCGGCGCGCCTCGCTCGGCGTGAGCGCCAAGCCTTCAAGAAGCGCCTTTGCTTCACCAAGCTCCTGAACAAGCTCTCTGAATCGCGCTGAACGCTCGCGCGAGGCGATTCCCAATTCCATCGCCAGCGGCGTCAGACGCTCGTCGGCATTGTCCGCCCTAAGGGAGAGCCGGTATTCCGCGCGTGATGTGAACATGCGATAGGGCTCGCTGACACCCCGTGAGGTTAGATCGTCGATCAGAACGCCGATGTAGCTGCTGCCGCGGCTGAAACGGATGCCGTCCGTACCGGACGCCCGGCGCGCCGCATTTATTCCGGCGACGACACCTTGCGCCGCCGCCTCCTCATAGCCGGTGGTGCCGTTGATCTGTCCTGCAAGGAACAGCCCCGGAAGCTTCCGCGCTTCCAATGTAGGGTCAAGCTCGCGCGGGTCGATGTGATCATATTCGATCGCGTAACCCGGCTGCAGCATCCTCGCCGATTCAAGCCCCGGGATAGTCGCCAGCATTTCGCGCTGCGCGTCCTCGGGAAGGGAAGTGGAGATCCCGTTGGGATAGATCGTATGGTCGTCGAGCCCTTCCGGCTCGAGAAATATCTGATGCCCGTCCCTGTCGCCGAACTTGACGATCTTGTCTTCAATGGACGGGCAATAGCGCGGGCCGACGCCCTCAATCGCGCCCGAATACATCGCCGAGCGATGCAGATGCCGGCGGACCCTTGCGTGGGTTTGGGCGGTGGTGCGCGTGATGCCGCATTCAATCTGCCGATTGGAAATCTTCTCGGTCATCAACGAGAACGGCACCGGATCCGGATCGGCCTGCTGCCGTCCGAGCTTGGCCCAATCGATCGTTCGCCCATCAAGACGGGGAGGCGTCCCCGTCTTGAGCCGCCCTAGTCTGAAACCGATATCGGTCATGGCAGCCGAAAGGCCCATTGCAGCCTTCTCGTTGATTCGCCCCGCCGGAATCCGCTGCTCCCCGATATGGATAAGGCCGCGCAGGAACGTTCCGGTCGTCAGTACCAGCGCTCCGCACCGGATTTCCTCGCCGCCGGCAAGCTTCAAGGAGCGGAGCCGGCCATTCATGACGACAAGATCGACGACTTCCCCGACGACGACGTCCAACGAAACCTGGCTGCCGATCGCCGCCTGCATCGCGCTCCGGTAAAGTTTCCGGTCCGCCTGGGTGCGTGGCCCCCGGACGGCGGGCCCCTTCCGTCTGTTCAGAAGCCGGAACTGGATGCCTGCGGCGTCCGCCACACGACCCATCAGGCCATCCAGGGCGTCGATCTCGCGCACGAGCTGCCCCTTGCCTAGGCCGCCGATCGCCGGATTGCACGACATGGCGCCGATCGTTTCGAACGCCATGGTGACCAGGGCCGTCGCGGCGCCGGACCGCGCGGCCGCCGAGGCAGCCTCGCATCCCGCATGGCCGCCGCCAACGACAACCACGTCATAGTGAGCCTTGGGTCCCGATATCATGGCGCGGTGAGCAATGTTCAAATCCGGCTTGTCTGTCAAGGATCGTCGGCCTGTTTCACGTGAAACGCGCAAAAGGAACACTGCCCTCTGTTTCACGTGAATCAACCCCGTGAGCTATTTGCCGATGCAGAAACTCGAGAAGATGGCGCCCAGCAGATCCTCCACATCGACGGCGCCGACAATGCGGCCGAGCGCATCGCTTGCGAGCCGCAATTCCTCCGCACGCATCTCGAGAGCGCCGGCATTTCCCAGCGCGCGTACCAGATGCTCCTTGCACGTAATCAGCAGGTTCACATGACGTGCTTTCGACGGCAGGATTCCCGTTGTGGAAGCGGCCTCCAGCGCGGTATGGGCAAGGGCCCCAATCAAGGTCTCCATTCCTTCGCCGCTTCGCACCGATATGCGGTGATCGTCCTGGGGACGACCCGCCCGCCGCTCAGTCGATACGAGATCCACCTTCGTCCCGATCCGCCAAACCGTAACGCCCTCGAATCTATCTTCAATCTCCAAAGGATCGGAAAGATCACGCAGCAACAGCACCAGATCGGCGCCGGCAGCCCTTTTCCTTGCCTTCTCCATGCCAATGGCCTCGACACGGCCGGCCTGCTCCCGCAGCCCCGCCGTGTCGGTCACCACCACCTTTACCCCGTCGAGGTTTAACGACACGTCGATCAGGTCGCGCGTGGTGCCCGCCTCTTCCGTGACGATGGCCGCCTCACGCTGCGCCAAAGCATTGAGTAGGCTAGACTTTCCGGCATTGGGCGCACCGACGATTACCACCCGGAAACCATCCTGGATGATCTCTGCACGATGATGGGACGCCAGGTGAGCGCCGATCTCGTCGGCCAACGAGCGCAGCTCGGGCCAGGCGGCATCGGAAGCCGCTTCGCCCACGTCCGCTTCGTCGGCGAAGTCCAGTTCAGCCTCGATCATCGCACGAGCATGGAGAATTTTCTCGCGCCACCCGCCATAAAGCGCCGCCTGCAGCCCTCCGGCGTTCGCGAGGGCGAAACGGCGCTGCGTTTCCGTTTCCGCCGCGATCAGGTCGCCAAGCGCCTCAGCCCCCGTCAGATCCATCTTGCCGTTGAGGAACGCACGCCGGGTGAATTCTCCCGCCTCCCCCTGCCGCAATCCGTCAAGCTCGGAGAGGCGCCTCAGTACCGATTTGACGACCGCCTTACCGCCATGCAGGTGCAACTCCGCGACGTCCTCACCGGTAAAACTGGCCGGTCCCGCAAAGAAGACGACAAGCCCGTTGTCGATGATGGTACCGTCCTCTTCCCGAACCGCCTTCATGGTCATGAGTCGAGTCGCCGGCGCGCCGCCGCACAGGGCATCCAGCGCATATTCGGCGCCGGGACCGGAAACGCGAACGATGGCGATGCCCGAAGGCAGCGCCCCGGTCGCCAAGGCAAAAATCGTGTCGCGAGATATCATCCGTTACGCCGTGCGCCCAAGTCCAGTTTGCCCTATCTAGGGATAAATCCCGGAGGCCTACCATGTCCTTGCCCGAACGGAACCTGCTGGCTGCAGAAGCAAGCCCTTACCTTCGCCAGCATAAGGACAACCCCGTCCATTGGCGCCCATGGTCGAATGAATCGCTTGCCGAAGCTCGCGAAACCGATCGCCCGATCCTGTTGTCCATCGGCTATGCAGCCTGTCACTGGTGTCATGTGATGGCCCATGAAAGCTTCGAGGACGAGGCGGTCGCCGCCCTAATGAACCGTCTCTTCATCAACATCAAGGTCGACCGCGAGGAGCGGCCGGACATCGATCAGATCTACATGGCTGCGCTGACGGCAACCGGCGAGCAGGGCGGCTGGCCGCTTACCATGTTTCTCACGCCTAACGCCCGGCCTTTCTGGGGCGGCACCTATTTTCCGAAGGAGGCCCGCTACGGTCGTCCGGGATTCCCGCAGGTTCTTGAGGCGATCCACCGTGCCTGGCGCGAGAAGCGGGAAGAGATAACGGCCGATGCCGGCAGGCTAACGCAACATGTCGGCGTCCAGCTCGCACAAAGCCGGGAACCCTCACCGCTTTAGGATAGGCAGTTCGACTCGCTCGCGGAGCCCTATCTCTCGGCGATCGATCCGGATCGCGGAGGCCTCAAGGGCGCGCCCAAGTTTCCCAACGTTCCCATCCTGACCACGTTGTGGCTGAAGTGGCTGCAAGGCGGCGATGATCGTTACCGTGATGCCGTCCTGCTTACGCTCCGGTCCATGCTCGGTGGCGGCATTTACGATCATGTCGGCGGAGGTCTTTGCCGGTACTCCACCGATGCCGACTGGATCGTCCCGCATTTCGAGAAGATGCTCTACGATAACGCGCAGCTTCTGCTGCTCTGCGGATGGGCATACGGCGCTACCGGCGAAAGATTGTTCCAGAGCCGAATCGAAACGACGATCGCATGGCTTCTGCGCGAGATGCGACTGGACAACGGCGCGTTCGCCTCAAGCCTCGATGCTGACAGCGGCGGAAGGGAAGGGCAGTTCTATACCTGGACCCGACAGGAGATTGAATCCGCACTCGGCCACGATGTCGAGGCCTTCCTGCGGGCATATTCCCTTGCCAGCCCGTCGAACTGGGAAGGCGACCCCATCCTCCGGGCGAAGCTCGAACAGGCAACGGCGGCGTCTGACGACCTATCGCTTCTGCTGGAGAAGCTTCGCTTGTACAGGGAGGATCGGCTCCGTCCGGCCCGCGATGACAAGGTTCTGGTCGACTGGAACGGCCTCGCCATCCGCGCACTCGTTCAATGTGCCCGCCAATTCGAGCGCCCGGACTGGCTGGCTTCGGCGCGAAGGGCGTATCGGACCGTAACCGAATCGATGCGGGACGGCAGGCTGCCCCATTCCATCCTCGGCGGCAGACGGCTCTATCCCGCAATGTCCAGCGACTATGGGGCGATGATCAATGCGGCCGTGTCGCTTCACGAAGCCACGACCGACGAGGATTATCTGCATGACGCCCGCCGCTTCCTCGCCGCACTCGACCGATGGCACGCCGACGAAGCCGGAACCGGCTACTACCTGTCGGCCTCCGACAGCTCGGATGTGATCGTCCGCGTTCGCGGAGATATTGACGAAGCGATCCCCTCCGCAACGGCCCAGATCGTGGAATCCATCGCGCGCCTTGCCGGCGCTTCGGGCGATGAGGAGCTTGCCGCAAAGGCCTCCGACGCAGCGGCTTCTGCTGTCGGGCGCGCTATCCACCAGCGCTACGGGCAATCCGGCATCTTCAACAGCATTCCCTTGTCGCTCCAGCCGCGCAAGCTGGTTATGGTTGAGCCGCAAAATGCTCCGCGTTTCGTTCCGGAGGCGAATCGCATGCCGGACCCTCGGCGCATCGACCTGACGGTCCGGACTCCGGCACAGGGCCAGAGACTCGTTCTGCCCGGTGGAGCAGAGATCGACCCGTCGAGGCCGGCC
>JBQCFA010000278.1:0-2779 GCA_051959695.1 Rhizobiaceae bacterium | reverse complement strand
TGTCTCGGTCGACGCCATGGACGGCGGCGGTTTCGAAGGCACGGTCTCCTCGCTCGCGCCTGCTTCCGGCGCACTCTTCTCGCTGCTGCCGCCGGAGAACGCGACGGGCAACTTCACCAAGGTCGTGCAGCGCGTGCCCGTGCGTATCGACATTCCCGCCGACGTGCTGGAGAAGGGCAAGCTCCGCGCCGGCCTGAGCGTCGTGGTCGACGTCGACAGCCGCACCGCACCGGTCGCCTCCGTCGGCCGGTAAGCGCCTCCAGGCATCAGCCCAAGGACAGATTCCATGTCATCGGCAACCGCCACCATGAACGTCGCCGTCGCGCCCCCGGCGCAGCCGGAAGCGATCGACAAGCGCCGCGTCTTCGCCTTCCTGGCGATGGTCTTCGGCATGTTCATGGCGATCCTGGATATCCAGGTCGTCTCCGCCTCGCTTGGCGAGATTCAGGCCGGCCTCGCCGCCGGCCCCGACGAGATCGCCTGGGTGCAGACCTCCTACCTCGTCGCCGAAGTCATCATGATCCCGCTTTCCGGCTTCCTCGGAAGGCTCTTGTCCACCCGCCTGCTCTTCACCGTCGCGGCGGCGGGCTTCACCGGCGCCAGCGCGCTGTGCGCGACGGCGACCAACATGGATCAGATGATCGTCTACCGCGCCATCCAGGGCTTTATCGGCGGCGGCATGATCCCAAGCGTCTTTGCGGCCGCCTACACCATCTTCCCGCCCTCCCGGCGTTCGGTCGTGACCCCGATGATCGGGCTGGTGGCGACGCTTGCGCCGACGATCGGACCGACCATCGGTGGCTATCTCAGCCACGCCTATTCCTGGCACGCGCTGTTCCTGGTCAACATCGTCCCCGGCATCCTGGTGACGATCGCCGCCTGGACCCTGATCGACTTCGACGAAGGCGACAGATCGCTGCTGAAGCGCTTTGACTGGATCGGGCTCGCCGGCATGGCGGCGTTCCTCGGCTCGCTCGAATACGTGCTCGAGGAGGGCCCTCAATACGACTGGCTGCAGGACGATACCGTCTTCACCTTCGCGATCATCATGGCCGTGGGCGGCGTCCTGTTCTTCTGGCGCTCGTTCCGGGCCGCCGTGCCGGTCGTGGATTTCAGTGCCTTCAGGGACATCAACTTCACGTTCGGCTCCGTCTTCTCCTTTGTCATGGGCATCGGCCTCTACGGCCTGACCTACCTGTATCCGCTCTATCTGGGCCGGGTTCGCGGCTACGATTCGCTGATGATCGGCGAGGCCGTCTTCATCAGCGGCGCGGCGATGTTCGTGACCGCGCCCATCTCGGGGATGCTGTCGCGCAAGGTCGACCCGCGCCTGATGCTGCTCGTCGGCTTCCTCGGCTTTGCCGCCGGCACCTGGATAACGACGGGCATCACGCCGGACTGGGACTACAACGAACTGATCGTGCCGCAGATCTTCCGCGGCTGCTCGCTGATGCTGTGCATGGTGACGATTTCCAATCTGGCGCTCGGCACGCTGCCGCCGGAAAAGATCAAGAACGCTTCGGGCCTCTTCAACCTGACCCGCAACCTCGGCGGCGCCGTCGGGCTCGCATTGATCAACACGGTGCTGATCCATCGCAGCGACATGCACTACGAGCGGTTGTCGGAAAGCATCACCTGGAGCAATCCGGAGGCGTTGAAGCAACTTGGCGAGATGGCGGGAAACCTGAAGGCCCACGGCATCGACGGCGCCACGGGCGCCATCGCCCAGATGGCCGGCAGGGTTCACATGCAGGCGATGGTGCTGTCTTTCATGGACATCTTCTACCTGCTGACCGTTCTCTTCGCCATGCTCGCCGTCTTCGCTGTCATGATGCGCAGACCTCCCGCATCCGCTGGCGGGGGCGGCGGGCACTAAAGACGCCTCAGCCGGCTACAGGCAGGCGAAGGCCCCTCTCCGTCTGGTTCGCGAACCGGAGAGGGGAGTCGCCGGTCAGCTGTCCTTGGCCATATCCGGCTTGAAGGTCAGCGCCAGGCCGTCGATGCAGTGGCGCTTGCCGGTGGGCGGCGGGCCATCGTCGAAGACGTGCCCGAGATGGCCGCCGCAGCGGCGGCAATGCTCCTCGTTCCTGACCATGAACAGCGACGTGTCCGTGCTGTTTCTGACGGCGTTCGGCAAGGCCTCCCAGAAGCTCGGCCAGCCGGTGCCGGAATCGAATTTGGTCTTCGAGGAATAGAGGGCCAGGTCGCAGCCGGCACAGTGGAAATTGCCCGCGCGATGCTCGTTGAGCAGCGGGCTCGAGAAGGGCGGCTCCGTCCCTTCCTCCCTCAGGATGTTGTATTGGGCGGGCGTCAGGGTCTTGCGCCACTCGGCCTCGGTCTTCGTCACCTCGAAGGTCTCGGCCTGCGCGGTGTCGACGGACAGAAGCCGAAGAAGCGTCGAGCCGCCGGCCGCTATCGCCAGCATGCCTGTCGAGGTGTAGAGAAATTTGCGCCGGGTCATTGTTGCATCTCCTTCCAGACTTCGCGTCCGCCGGTCGGGATAGGACCGTCTCGACGCGATAATGGAACAGGGGGACGGCTTTTCCGACATCATTTTTGCCGGTCGGGCCTTCACATCTTCGGGATTGGAACATCGACCCTGAAGGGTGGAAACCGGGCTTGTGGGCTGAGCCCCGCCCGCCAGTCGCCGCCTTGGCGGCGACCGCCTGGACGGTTCGATAGAACGGCGGACGGGGCAGGAGGCCGGCCATCGGTGAGGGAACCGGCCGGCCTTTTCACGAACGGAGCCGCTTACGACTTCGGCAAAAGCACCTTGTCG
>JBQCFA010000277.1:0-5140 GCA_051959695.1 Rhizobiaceae bacterium | reverse complement strand
CCTTGCCGCCGCCGCCGGCGCGCGCCTTGATCAGCACGGGGTAGCCGATCTCGCGCGCCTTGGAAGCGAGCACCACGATCTCCTGAGCCTCGCCGTGGTAGCCGGGCACCACCGGCACGCCGGCTTTTTCCATCAGCCGCTTGGCGGCATCCTTCAGCCCCATGGCGCGGATCGATGCCGCCGACGGCCCGATGAATACGAGGCCGGCGGCGGTCACCTGGTCGACGAAGTCAGGATTCTCCGAAAGGAAGCCATAGCCGGGATGGATCGCCTCCGCGCCGGTCTTGATCGCTGCCTCGATGATACGGTCGCCGCGCAGATAGCTTTCGCCGACGGGGGAAGGGCCGATATGCACGCTCTCGTCGGCCATCGCGACGTGGAGCGCGCCAGCATCGGCATCGGAATATACGGCGACGGTGGCGATACCCATCCGGCGTGCGGTTCGGATGATCCGGCAGGCGATCTCGCCGCGATTGGCGATCAGGATCTTATTGAACAAGCTTTTCTCCGGGTTTCAACCTGCCGGCGATCGGCACTACCGCTCCGCCAGAGCCAGCCTCGCGCCGAGAAGCACGAAGGCTGCGGCGAAGCTGCGCCGCATCCAGGCCAACACGCGCGGACGCGAAACGATATGGCCGCGTACCGATGCGGCGAAGGTGCCGTAGAACGTGAAGACGACGAAGGTCATCAGCATGAAGACAAGGCTGAGCTCGAACATCTGCGGCAAGGCGCCGGGCGCGGTCGCGTTCACGAATTGCGGCAGGAAGGCAAAGAAGAACAGCGACAGCTTGGGGTTCAGAATGTTGATCAGGATGCCGCGCAGGACGATCCGCGACGTCGAGCCCGGCGCAGGCCGTCCTTCGATATCGAGAGCGCCTGTTTCCCGGAGCGTGTTCCAGGCCATGTAGAGCAGATAGACGCAGCCGAGGATCTTCAGCACCTGGAAGGCGATCGAGCTGGCGTAAAGAAGCGCGGCAAGGCCGGTGATGGCCGCCGCCATGTGCGGAAGGATGCCGAGCGTGCAACCAAAGGCGGCGGCGATGCTGGCCCGGGTTCCGCGCGAAAGTCCGGCAGAGAGCGTGTAAAGCACGCCCGTCCCCGGAGCTACGACGACGATCAGGGAAGTGAGCAGGAAGGCAGGCGACATGGCACGGCACCGTTCGGTTCGACGCCGGCAGAGTAGCCGGCGGGAGCGCGAGCGCAAGAGCTATGCCTCTCCGTCAACGTGCATCGCGCCGGTTGGAGCGCAATCCAGGTGAGGCCGGACGAGGCAGTGCTGCGTCAACCCTTTATTACTTCGGCGATGGCCCTCCGGTGCAGGTCGGTCGCGTAGGCGTCGAAGCAGCAGAAGACGACGTGCCGCGGCATTTCGTTTTCCGCGACGAAGGCCGCCACGGTACGGACCGCCACATAAGCCGCCTCCAGCTTCGGATAGCCGTAGATACCGGTCGAGATCGCCGGGAAGGCGAGGCTGTCGCAATTGTTCCCGACGGCGAGTTCCAGGGAGCGCCGGTAGCAGGAGGCAAGCAGTTCCTGCTCGCCCTTCCGGCCGCCGTGCCACACCGGACCCACTGTATGAATGACGTGCCGCGCCGGAAGCAAATGGCCGCCCGTGATCTTGGCGTCCCCGGTCTCGCAGCCGCCGAGCCGACGGCATTCAGCCAGAAGTCTCGGCCCGGCTGCCCTGTGGATCGCGCCATCCACCCCTCCACCGCCGAGAAGCGAGGCATTTGCCGCATTGACGATCGCGTCGACGTCGAGCGTCGTTATGTCGGCCTGGGCTACCGTGAGGCGGCCTGAAGACAATGCATACTCGAATTTCGTGGGGATCGAACGTTCGGTATCGGTCGAGTGCGTCCAGTTCATGGCCGTCGCTCCTATGCCCTGGGTGGGATGAAAGGTTGCTGGATTTCCCCGAAGACCGGCAGTGCTTCAAGCCGCTCGGCATGCGTCTTCAACGCAGGTAAACGGTCGAGGGGCGCGAATTCGGGATGGGCCTCGCGGAGATGCCGCAGCATGCAGGCGACCGTTATGTCGGCGTGGCCGATGCGGTCGCCGAACCAGTATTCGCCCTTCGCCGCGGCGCGCTCCGTCTCCAGCATGTCGAGCGCGCCGTTGATCTGGCTGCGGCAGCGCTCGATCCATAGTGCCGATGCCGCTTCCTTGCCGTGCAGGTTCTGTTCGTAATAGAGCGCGACCGCCTTGTCGGAGATGCCCGCCGCCAGGGCGGCGACTTTCAGCGCTCGGCGCCGCCCAGGTTCTTCCGTTGGGAACATGCGCCTCCCCGGCGGAACGATGCCGTCGAGATGATCGAGGATGGAAAGGCTCTCGATCAACACCTCACCGCCGTCGAGAACCAGTGTCGGCACCCTGAGAAGCGGGTTATAGGGCCTGATCTTCTCCGCGTCTCCGAATGTTGACCACGGCTTGTGCTCATAGGCGACGCCGTAGAGGCGCATGGCTATGGCGACCCTGCGCACGAAGGGGGAATCGTACTGGCCGATAAGGATCATCATTTCGCGTTCCGTTGATAGGCGGGCAGGCTGTCACGGGCCGGCCGGACGGGCAAGGAGTGCCGATCCGGGCTCCTGACAGTTGGCGTCAGCAGCAAGGCCGCCTGTCCGTCGCCCCACGCAGACCGGTTCGGCGCCAAGCCGCAATGCGCCATCATTTGCCGTTCTCCATCTGGGTCCATCCTCAAGAATTGGGGCGTCCAATCCGATGACGAATGGGTGCGGCCGATTTCGACATGAAATCGATTTTTGTGTCGTACCGCGAATGCATGGATGAAACGGCCGTGCACGGCCTAACGCAATCGTAATGTTTGCTGATGTTTAAAGGATCTTTCTGTCGGGTGTGGCAGAGCATTATGGAAACGGCGATCAACGAACAGTCGGCAAGCGGAGTCGGGCTTTCCGAGTTGGTGAGTGCTCTTTCTTATGCGCTCGACATCACCGAAGGACACCCGACGGGCCATTGCGTGCGATGCTGCTGGATCGGCTTCCATGTGGGTCTCGAATTCGGTTTGGATTCGGAAGCTCTGGCGAACGTGTACTACACCATCCTTCTCAAGGATGTCGGCTGTTCGAGCAACGCCGCGCGGATCTGTCAGCTCTATCTCGCCGACGACATCGCGCTGAAGCACGATTTCCATCTGGTTAGAGACAGCTTGCCTCAGATCCTGCGCTTCGTCCTTTCGCGCACCGGCATGAAGGCGAAGCTCGCCGAGCGGTTCCATGCCCTTCTCAACATCGCCATGAATGGCGGAACGATCGTTGACGAGCTCTTCCAGACACGGTGCCAAACAGGCGCAGAGATCGTTCGCCAGATGCGATTTCCCGAGGCGGTGGCCGCGGGCGTCCGGCATCTCGACGAGCATTGGGACGGCAAGGGTCATCCCGAGGGTCTTTCCGGCGAAGCCATACCGGTCGCTTCGCGTATCGCACTGCTTGCGCAGGTGGCCGATGTCTTCTACGCCAGCGCCGGCGCCGAGGCGGCGATCTCCGAACTCCGGGCGCGTTCCGGGAGTTGGTTGGAGCCGGCGCTGGTGGAGGCTTGTGAACGGGCCGCCCGTCTTGGCGGCTTCTGGACGATGCTGGATTCGCCGGAGCTTGCGACGGCGGTGGTGGACCTTTCACCGAAGAACGACCGCCAGTCGATTGACGACGACTATCTGGATGATATCGCCGCTGCGTTCGCCAAGGTGGTCGACGCCAAGTCGCCCTACACGCGTGGCCACAGCGAGCGCGTGGCGCTGTTCACGGACCTCATTGCCGAGGCGCTTGGCCTGTCCGACCAACATCGCCGCCGGCTGAAACGCGCCGCACTTCTGCACGACATCGGCAAGCTGGGTGTGTCCAACCAGATTCTTGACAAGCCCGGCAAACTCGACGACGCCGAATGGGCCGCGATCCGCCACCATCCAGCGCTTGGCGAAATCATTCTTTCGCGAATTGATGCCTTCAGCGAGCTTTCGCGGGTTGCCGGTGCCCATCATGAACGGCTCGACGGCAAGGGCTATCCGCGCGGCATCTCGGCTTCGGCGATCGATCTCGACACTCGTATCATCACCACCGCCGACATTTTTGACGCGCTTACCGCCGAGCGTCCGTATCGTGCCGCCATGCCGGTCTCACGCGCGTTCGAGATCATGAAAGGCGACGTAGGCACCGCCATCGACGCGGACTGCTTCGCCGCTCTGCGCCGCTCCCTGGCCGATTTTGACCTGGCGGCAGTCGGATCGGGACCAGCCGCTGGTGGCGGCCAACCGCAAAAGGCCGCTTGATCCCTGACGCCGCCGGCGGCCGGTGACAGGCCCGCAGCTTTTCTGTATTGCGGCGTTTCGCGAACAGGCCGGTATGATGGAGCGGCGCGTGAGACTGGCGGTGACCGTCTGCGTTTTTTGTGGGCTGACTAGCCTGCCCGCGGCCGCAAAGGCCGTGCAGGCGGTTGAGCAGGTCGAAAGCTACGCGATTTCAGGGTCATCCGGGATCGAGCTCTACCGTTCGATAGGCGAGCGTGGCCCGCAATCCAGGAACGGCCGCGCCGTCGCCGTCACCGACTACCGGCTGACCTGGACCCGCCGCTATGTACCTGAAGACGGTGCCTGCCGACTTGCCATCGCCAAGCCGCACCTGACGATCATCACCCGGCTGCCAAAGCCATCGGGCAGACTGCCGGCGCAGACACAGGCGCTTTGGGATGCCTTCGTCGCCGGCATCGCCGCCCATGAACACGTTCATGGCAGGATCATCGTCGAAACGGTCGAGGCCATCCGCGCCGCAACGGAAGGCCTGACCGTCGCGGACGATCCGTCCTGCGGCAAGACCCGCGCCGAGGTGACGAAGCGGGTGACGGCACTAGCGATGGAGATGCGCCGGAAGAACCGCGATTTCGACGCCGTCGAAATGGGGAAGGGCGGTAACGTCCAGCGGCTCATCCTGGCGCTGGTCAATGGCGACCGGAAATGAACTATTGCATCTGCGGCTTTTTCAGCGCCGCCGCCCGATCGATCGACTTCACCCGAAGCCAGGTCTCGCGCCCGTCGCGCACGACCCTGAGCGGCAGTTCCGTGCCGGCGGGGCCGCTCGCCCAGACGCTGCGGTAGAAATCGGCAAGGCCGTTGATTTCCTTGTCCTTG
>JBQCFA010000276.1:0-8677 GCA_051959695.1 Rhizobiaceae bacterium | reverse complement strand
GTCCTTGCAGACTTTCAGCACGTCCCACCAGGTGGCGAGAAAATGGAGCCGCATGCCGGCCGCCTCAAGTCGCGCCGGCGTATCGGGGAAGATGTCGTAGTAGAAGACGGCGAAGGTATCGCTGACCGTGGCGCCCGCCTTGTTGATCGCCTCGGCGAATTTGAGCTTGGAGCCGCCGTCGGTGGTGAGATCCTCGACCAGCAGCACCCGCGAGCCTTCCGGCATATGGCCCTCGATCTGCGCGTTGCGCCCGAAACCCTTCGGCTGCTTGCGCACATAGACCATCGGCAGGGCCATCTTGTCGGCGATCCACGCTGCAAAAGGGATGCCCGCCGTCTCGCCGCCGGCGACCACGTCGAAGCGTTCGAATCCCGCCGAGCGGAAGATCACGGAGACGGCGAAGTCCATGAGCGCCGAGCGGATGCGCGGATAGGAGATCAGCTTGCGACCGTCGATATAGACGGGGCTCGCGAGGCCCGAGGTGAACTTGTAGGGCTGGTCGGCACGGAAATGCACGGCCTCGATCTCGAGCAGCATGCGGGCGACCGTCTCCGCGATCACCGCGCGGTCGGGAAATGTGTTGGAAAACATCGGCCTTGTCCCCGTTGCTCCGTTGCCGCCTGCTATCAGCTTCAGCCGCCGCTAGCCAGCTTCGTCCTCGACATTCCAGTGGATGGGGAACATCGGGTCGAATACGGTGACCGGACCGTCTCCCGTCGCCACCGATTCAGGGAAAGCGACAGGCGCGTCGCCTCGCGCGAGTCGGATGCGCCGCTCATTCGGCGGCAACCGGTAGAAGGCGGGGCCGTTGAGCGAGACGAAGGCTTCCAGCCGGTCGAGCGCGTTCTCCTCCTCGAAGACATGCGCCAGGCAGGCCAGCGCCACCGGCGCGGAAAAGATGCCGGCGCAGCCGCAGGCGCATTCCTTGAGCGGATCGACATGCGGCGCGGAATCCGTGCCGAGGAAGAAGCGCCTGTCGCCGGAGGTCGCCGCCTTGCGCAGCGCCAGACGATGCGTCTCCCGCTTGGCGACGGGCAGGCAATAATAGTGAGGGCGGATGCCGCCGGCGAGGATGGCGTTGCGGTTGATGATCAGGTGGTGCGTGGTGATGGTGGCGCCGAGATTGTCGCCGGCCGAGCGCGCATAGTCGACGCCTTCCTTGGTGGTGACGTGCTCCATGACCACGCGCAGCTCTGGAATGCCACGACGCAGCGGGTCGAGCACGCGGTCGATGAACACGGCCTCGCGGTCGAATATGTCGATCGCCGGGTCGGTGACCTCGCCATGCACGCAAAGCGGCATGCCGATCGCGGCCATGCGCTCCAGCACCGGCTGGACCTTCATTATGTCGCGGACGCCGCTCTGCGAGTTCGTCGTCGCGCCGGCGGGATAGAGCTTTACCGCCGTAACGAGACCGTCGCGGAAGCCGGCCTCGACGTCGGCCGGGTCGGTGTTCTCGGTGAGATAGAGCGTCAGGAGCGGCGTGAAATCATCGCCTTGCGGCAGAGCGCTCAGAATTCGATTCCGGTAGGCGCGGGCGTCGGCGACGGTCACCACGGGTGGAACGAGGTTGGGCATGACGATGGCGCGGGCGAAATGGGCGGTGGTCGCCGGCAATACCGCCTTCAGCACCGCGCCGTCGCGCAGGTGCAGATGCCAGTCGTCCGGCCGCCGGATGGTGATGCTCTTCAAGATGCCGTCCTCGGTGTGTGCGGTGGGTCGTTCACCGGCCGGGTGCGGCCCTCCTTGCCGTCAGTGGACGAGCTTCGTCAAGGCTATTTCGCCGGCTCGTCAACGGTTCGGCGCGTGCGACCTGCCGGCGAGGATATGACTTGATCTCAACTCCGGATAGCGCTTCAATCGGAACCGTACCAAGTGGGGTGGGGGTACGTGATGCGTACGGTGCTGGCGTTTGCCGTTGGTTGTTCCTTCGCGGTTTCGACCAGGAGTCCGATGCCGCCGGATTGAGCGGCCGCGATGCGGCCCCGGCTCAAATCGACAAGCCTCCGGCTCCTTGCCGCGACGATTGCCCTGGTTGCCGTTTACGCTCCGGCGCATGCCGGCGCATGGTTGCAGCAGAAGGGCCGCGGACTGCTGATCCTGTCAGCCAACCTGCTGTCGAGCGGCCGTGCCTTCGACGACGGCGGCAACTCGTTCGATATCCCGCGCTACAACAAATTCGAACTCGACGGCTGGCTGGAATACGGGCTGACCGATCACCTCACCGCGATCCTGCAGCCGCAATTCCGCTCCGTCGACATCGCCAGCCCGACCGCCGCAAGCCATTCAGGTGCGGGATACACCGGCATCGGTGCTCGGATCGGCCTTTGGTCGAACGAACATTCGGTGATCTCGTTCCAGTCGCTCCTTCGCATCCCCGGCAGCAGCGACGAGAACGATCCGGCGCAAGCCGGCAGCACGGAGATGGAGGAGGATGTCCGCCTGCTTTACGGCCGCTCTTTCAAGCTCGGAGCGTGGCCCGCGTTCCTCGACAGCGAATTCGGCTACCGTTTCCGCGGCGGCGACGCACCGGACGAGATCCGCTCCGACGTGACGTTCGGCGTGCGGCCGCGGCCCGACCTGATGCTGATGGCGCAGTCCTTCAGCACCTTCTCGCAGGGAGAGGCGCGCGGCATCTACGATGTCGGCTGGGAATGGAAGGCATCGGCCAGCCTCGTCTGGGACTTCACACCCAACTGGTCGCTGCAGGCGGGCGGCATCGCGACGCTCGCCGGCACGAACACGCTGCAGGAGCGCGGCGGTTTCGTTGCGCTGTGGAAGCGGTTCTGAAGCCATGGGGCCGGGCTGGAAATGGCGTTTGGCAGCGCTCCGATGCTCGCCAAACACCCTGTCGCCTGGGCGTGACGGCTTCCGGGCTGTTGAACAGAATGAGCCGGATGCGGTCAGTACGTCGCGCGGCCGCCGGTGAGGTCGAAGGTGAAGCCGGTGGTGAAGGAGCATTCCGGAGAAACGATGAACTCGATCATCGCCGCGGCTTCCTCAAGTTCGCCGGTGCGCTTCATCGGGATCTTGTCGGTCATGTACTTGACCTGATGCTCCGGCATCGCCGCCACCATGTCGGTGCGGATGACAGCCGGCGCCAGCGCGTTGATGGTGATGCCGGTTTCGGCGTAGTCCTTGCCCGCGCTCTTCACCATGCCGATCAGCCCGGCCTTGGTCGCCGAATAGGCCAGCATGCCGGCATTGCCATCCTTGCCGGCGATCGATGCGACATGGAGGATGCGCCCCTTGCCGGACGGCAGCATGGCTTTCACCGCCGCGCGGGTAAGCAGGAACGCCGCATAGAGATTGATACGATAGACGCGGTCGAAATCCTCGAGGTCGACCTCGTGGGCCGGGATGCCCGTCTTGCCGGTGATGCCGGCGCAATTGACGAGAACGTCGGGAGCGCCGAACTCGGCGGCGATCCTGGCGAAGGCCTTCTCGACTTCGATCGGACTCGAAACATCCGCGGGAATGGCGAGCGCCTTGTTGCCGTCGCCGATCGAGGCCATGGACTGCCTCAGCGTATCGGCTTCGCGATCGATGCCGACGATCCTGTCGCCCTTGGCCGCCAGACGTTTGGCGACGGCAAGGCCAATGCCTCGCGCCGCTCCGACCACCACCGCGATCCTGCCTCCGCTCATTCCGTTTCCTCCGACCTCTGTGACCGCTTGATTTCAGATCGGAAGCGAACTGGCAAGGGACAGGGGTCGCGATCGGGTCGAGCCAGGCCGCGGCGTGGCGCTAGAAGCCCAGATGGCGGCCGCCGGTTGCCTGGAGGTCTGCCCCGGTAATGTAGCTCCCGGCCTCGGAGCACAGAAGAAGCGCCGCGCCCGCCATTTCCGAAGCCTTGCCCGCCCGCTGCATCGGGCTGCACCCCGCCTCTATCGCCTTCCAGGCCGCGGGGTCCTCGCGCCGGAATTTGTTGCGTTCGGTGGCGATCAGGCCGGGCGAGAGATTGTTGATGGTGATGCCGTGGGGGGCATATTCGCGCGCAAGATTGATGGCGAGGTTGTGCTGCGCGCTCTTCAGCGCGGCATAGACCGACAGGACGCTTTCCGGCGTGGTCTGGTTGACGCTGCCGATGGTGAGGATACGCCCGAAGCGGCGGCGGCGCATTTCGGGAAGCGCTGCCTGGAGAAGCTCGATCGTGGCGCGGAAATTCACCTGGATCTGCCGCTCGATCTCCTCCTCCGTCACGTCCTCGAATGGCGTGCGGTACTGGATCGAGGCGCAGACGACGAGGACGTCGAGTCCGCCGAGGAGACGGCGCGCTTCCTCCAGGCATTGGCTCGCTTCGTGCGGCCGGGCGAAATCCGCCTCGATGGCGAAGCCCACATGTCCGCGTTCGGCGATCGCCGCCACCGTCTCCTCGGCGGCCGAGGTCCGGCCGAAGGCGATGTCGGCGGCGCGCGCATGCTGGATGGCGACATCGGCGCCGGCGTCGGCGAAGGCCAGGGCGATCTCACGTCCAATGGAAACGCTGCCTCCGGTCACCAGCGCCTTGCGGCCCTGCATCGAGAAGCGCTCAGCGATGCGCCGGTTGTTCTCGATTGCCCGTTCGTCGATCGCCATTTCCATTCCGTCCCGTTATCCTTGGCTGTAATTTTGGCAGCGAATGCTAGCGTCCGGCCGATTGAACGAGGCGCGCGCCTTTGCCGCCGGCATTTTCCGCCGCCGTCCCGAGGTCAATCGCGCCTGGAATGCGATAGACACGTGCCGCCGTCCGTCGGAATATCATGTCCTTGTCGTACTCGGACAGATGATCGAGCACGACTTCGAGGTTGCGGATCTGGTCGCGCACAGGGCACATCAATTTCTCGACCGGATAGTTGCTCGCCCATAGGCAGCGCTCGGGTCCGAAGAGATCGACAACCAGGCGGACGGGTCCAGCGATCCGCTCGGGCCGCCATTGATGGTCCAGCGTCCACAGACCGGACAATTTGACGACGACGTTGGCCGAGCGCGCGCACTCGCGCATGCCGGCTGTCCAGGCAGCCTCGTCTTCCGGGGTCTCGAACCACGGCGTGCCGAGGTGGTTGAGTATGATCCGCTGGTCCGGGTTGGCACGGGCGAGGTCGGCGAGTTGCGAAAGCTGTCCGGGCACGACCAGCACGTCGAAGACCATGTCGCGCCGCGTCAGTTCCGCCAGCCCCTGCCGGAATTCAGGCTCCAGCATCACGTCGGGACGGTCGATGAAGCGCCATCTCGGCCGTTCGTCCCAGCACAGCGACATACGGACGCCGCGCATGCGCGGGGAAGCCGCGAGTGCGGAAAGAATTTCGGCGATGTCCGGCCGACGCAGGTCAGCGCTGGCGATGGCTGCGGCCGGCAGCGCGCCCTCGCCGGCGACCTCGTCCACCCATCCAAGCTCGGCTACGCCCGGAGCCCCGGCATTCGCCTCGACGAAGACGGAAGCAACTACGCCTGCCGCTTCCATGTCCTTCGCATAGTCGGCGAGAAGATAGTCCCGCTTGAGGCCGCCATGGTCGCCGAATGGGCGAGGGGGCGAATCCGGCGCCAGCCAGGCGTACGGGAAGCGACCGAGTTGCCACAGATGATGGTGCGCGTCGATCGTCTGCCGCAAGGGAGATCTTCCAGTTCATTCGAAACAGAACCATTGCTAGTTCTGTTTGATGGAGGCGTCAATCGCAACGGGGAAAACGCCGCCAATCAGGTTTGACAGCATTAACAGGATTACATATGGTTCTGTTAATCACGCAGCGTTGGAGGTGCGTGGGGATCCCGCCTAGCCCGCCTCGGGCCGCGTGGAACTGGGAGGAAGTCATGCTCAAATCGCTTGCGGCCGCGCTCGTCGTCAGCGCCGCCATGGTAGGAACGATAACGGCCGCCGCGGCGGATCCGGTCACGATCACTTTCCGCTTCAACGACACCGAGCAGGAGGTCCGCGGAGCGATCGACGAGTTCCAGAAGGAGAATCCCGACATCAAGGTCGACCTGCAGCGCATCGGCTGGAAGGACGCGCGCAACCAGTTCCTGCGCGAGGCCGCGGTGGGGCAGGGGCCCGATGTCCAGCACAGCGCCCAGGTCTGGGTCACCGAGATGGGCGATGCCGGGGCGCTGCTTCCGCTCGACGACTTCCTGAAGAAGGACGCGCCGTCGAACGGCTTTTCGGATTTCGTCGCGCAGGATCTCGCCAAGGGCAAGGACGGTCATGTCTATGGACTTCCGTGGACGACGGACACCTGGGCGATGGTCTACCGAACCGACCTGCTCAAGCAGGCGGGGATAGACAAGCTGCCGCAGAGCTGGGAAGATTTGCGCGCCGACAGCGAGGCCGTCTACAAGAAGACGGGCAAGGCCGGCTTCGGCTTCCCGGCGGGAAGCTCCGCCTCGGGTGCGATCTGGTTCCTGGCCAATTTCTACTGGTGGTCGCACGACAAGGCGCTGATCGTGCAGAAGCCGGACGGCTCCTACGCACTCGGCTTGACGGCTGAAGACGTCGCCGACGCCATGAAATATTTCAAGCAGTACATGGATGGCGGCGACAATCCGCAATCCAACCTCGCGGCGAGCGACGCGCACGATCCCTCGATCATGCAGGCGCTGGTGACCGGCAACCAGGCCATGGGCGCCATGCCGCCCAACACCTACAAGGAGATCATCAAGGCTTACGAAGACGCCAATCCGGGCAAGCCGGTGCCTTTCGCCTCCGCGCCCTTCCCGCATCCCGACGACACCAAGAGCTCGATGTTCGGCGGCCGTATGCTCGTCATCAACGCCAACACCAAGCATCCGGACGAGGCGTGGAAATTCGTCAAGTTCATGTCCTCGGAACAGGTCTTCGCCAAATACTACCGGACCCAGTTCCCGGCGCAGAATTCGCTGCTGAAGAAGATCGACTTTGGCGCGCCGCTCAAGGGTTTCGCCGAGCAGTTCGAATACGCCAGGACCTGGGGTCCATACGCCAGCGGGCCGGTGCCGATCGGTACGATGTGGAACCTGACCGATCGCGCCTTTGGGACGGCGCTTTCCGGGCAGGCTTCACCGGACGAAGCGGCGAAGGACTTCCTGCAGGAGATCAAGAAACAGATGGCGGCCAAAGGCTGATAAGTAGCCCGCCGAAGGCTCGGCCGGAGAGAACCCGGCCTTCAACTGGCCGGCGTCGCGCCGGCCATTCTTTTCCGGGAGCAGGCGTCGGACATGCGTGACAGGCTCTTCATCACCACGATGCTCTTGCCGACGGTCGTGCTCCTGCTGCTTTTCTACGGCTATCCGATCGTCGACAATCTGAAGATCAGCTTCACCGACCTATCGCTGCTCGGCATGAGACGGGGCGGCAACTGGGTCGGCCTGGCGAACTACCGCGAGCTGTTCCACAGCGGCGATCTCGGCCACATCCTGTTCAATACATTCGTCTGGCTGACGGCGACTTCCGTGGCGCTCAGGCTCCTCATGGGCCTCGGCATCGCCGTCCTCCTGAACACGAGGGCGATGAAGCTCCTGAGACTGTCGGCGGTGTCGCGCTTCGCGCTGCTCATCCCCTGGGCGACGCCGCCGATCGTCGCGGTTGTGATCTGGCGTTTCCTCCTCGAGCGTCACGGCGCCGTCAACGAGGCGCTGATCGCGCTCGGGATCGTCGACCGCCCCGTCGCCTTCCTGGCCGACATGCGCACGATATGGCCTTCTCTCGTGGCCATCATGCTTTGGAACACCGTGCCGCTGATCGCGCTGTCGCTGCTGTCGAGCCTGCAGACGGTGCCGGACGAATATTACGAGGCGGCGGAACTCGACGGCGCCACAAACTGGCAGAAATTCCGCTTCGTCACCCTGCCTTTCCTCATGCCGGCGATGCTGGTTCTGGGCCTGATGTCGGTCTTCTGGTCGTTCAATAATTTCGTCTATGTCTGGCTGGCTACCGGAGCCGGCCCTGGGACGTACACCAACGTCCTGGCGACGGAGGTCTATCTCAAGGCCTTCATCGATTTCCGGCTCGGCTACAGTTCGGCGATCGGGATGGTGATGGCGGTCATCATGGGCGCCTTCGGCATCCTCTATCTGAGGCTGGTCGCGCGGCAGCAATTGGAGGAGACGCTTTGAAGGCTCCTGCTTCCTCGCGGCACTGGCGCGAGCCCGGGCCGGCGGGACTGATCGCCGCGGGCATCCTGGCCATTGTGGTGCTGTTCGTCCTGGTCTATCCGGCAATCTACGTCCTCATCGGCTCGTTCCGGCCGGGGGGCGGGCTCCTTTCGTCGACCGGCACCTTCACCTTCCGCAACTATGTGCGGATTTTTGAAGGAGGCTTCGGGCGCTTCATCGTCAACAGCTTGGTCATCTGCGTGGCGGCGACGCTTGCCTCGACCGTGCTATCGATCATGGCGGCCTATGCCTTTTCGCGCTTCGACTTCCGCTTCAAGCGCGCGCTCTTCACCGGCATCCTGTTTGGCCAGGTCTTTCCCTGGATCGTGCTGATCAACCCGCTCTTCGTGGCCTTCGCCACCATGCATCTCATCAACAGCTATGTCGGGATGATCCTGACCTACACGGCGTTCACCGTGCCGTTCTCGGTCTATATGCTGGTCGGCTATCTCGTGACGGTGCCGAAAAGCCTGGACGAGGCCGCCATCATCGACGGCGCCTCTCGCTGGCAGGTCATCTGGTACATCATCTGCCCGGTCATGCTGCCCGGCTTCGTGGCAACCGCGACCTATGC
>JBQCFA010000275.1:0-5346 GCA_051959695.1 Rhizobiaceae bacterium | reverse complement strand
GGACAAGCCTTGTGGACCTTGCATGGGCTGGCCAAGGAATTGATAGCCCACCGCATTCGCGTCAACGCCGTCGCGCCCGGGGTGATCGCCACGCCTTTTCACGAGCGCTATTCGACGGACGAGCAGATGAAGGCAATGGTGGCGACCATTCCGCAAGGCCGAGCAGGCACGGCCGAGGATTGCGTCGGCGCCTACCTGTTCCTCTCCTCGGACTTGCTGAGCGGCTACGTGACCGGACAGATCATCGAGGTGAACGGCGGCCAGGCGATGCCATGAGCCGCCTTTTCCCGTCCGGGGTCTGCGGAGAGACGCCCGGGCCGACTGGCCGGGCGTGAGCCGGCATACCGTCAGCGAGCGCGGGTCGTCAGGGTGTGCTCGCCCGCCTGTTCAAGAGCGGCTGTCGAACTGGATGCCGCGGCTTCCGCCGTCTTCTTCTGCGCCTCCGGTTCAGGCGGCGGAGCGGCCTGGGCGGCAGCCGGCGCCGGTTGGGCCACGGCGGCGGAACCGCCGAGGAAGCTCTTGAAGATATAGCCCTGCTTGCCGTTGTAGGAGACCCTGCACCAGCCATTGCAGCTCAGGACGCGAACCGTGGCCTTGCTGGGAATGACGCCCACGGTGCCGGTATGATTCCCCGCGCCGGAATGCATCCTCACGCCGGAATTCACCACACTGTTGTAGCCTCCCGACACGCCTTCATCCGCGGCTGCTGCCGCCGGCTTGGCGGCTGTCGACGAGGGGATCGAAAGCAGATTCGGATCGACCCCGGGAGGCGTCGTGTCCTGTTTCGCCGGCGGCAGGGAGGCCGTCACCCTCTTGTCGACCGCGTGCGGCGCCTTGAGTTCGGGCGAAGCATAGGCCAGCTTCTTCGGCGCCTCGGCGGGCACGGGCGCTGTCTGTGGATCCTTGACGTCGGAAGGAGCGGTCGCCTTGTCAGCAGCAATATCGGCCAGCGCCGCTTTCGGCGCGTCCGCCTGCGCGGGGGGAGCCGCCTTGGGATCATCCGCCTGCCCCGCGGGAGCCGGATCCGCGCCGCCTTTGGTTTCCGCGCCCCATCGCGCATTGTCGGGCGCGGGAACTTTCATGCCCGCCACCGCCACGGCCTTGGCACCTGCGTCAGCCATTTTGGCGGGCGATGCGACGCGGGTCGACGCACCCTGGTCATCCGCCGCCTTTGCGGCGACCTGCCTCGGTGCGGCCGCCGCTTGCGGAGACGGCTGGGTGGCAGCCGACGCAGGCGCATGGGTGTCCGCCGCCGCGACGACGCTGGAGGAGCCCTGATCGGACGCGAATGTATGCATGAAATAGAACGCGCCGAGCGCGACGCCCGCCAGAAGGGCCAACCCTCCGACAGGAAGAAGAACGCGGCGGGCGACCGGCGGGCTGTCGTGACCGTCTCCCGGCTCGCCGATCAGCCGGCCGTCCCAATTGTACCGACCGCGCCTTTTCCGTCCCGTCTGGTCGTTCGCGACCGACGCGGCGTAGCGCTGCGGGCTTGCCGGCACGGCTCCCACCGCCGGCTGCGGCGCCGGACGGAATACTTCCCTGTAGGGAAAATTCAGAAGCTGCGTCTCGTTGGTCTTCCCTTGGGAAGAGCCCCTCGATCCGTGCAAGGCGTTACGCTGAAGCGGCAGCGAATTCCTTGCGGCGTGTGCGGATTTCAGTTCCGGACTGCCTATCAAATTTCCTACTCCGAACTCGACACTCGCATCGACCCAAGCTCCCAAGCCGCCTCTCGAGCGTAGTGTTCCTGCTTCCCTCCGGCGCCTACGAACTGCAAAACGGGACGGCGCCAGCCCTGTGATGAAATTGCACCATTCGAAATAATTGTGGCAATCGCGTGCTCAAAAAGCAATTTTCTTCTATCTTTCGGGATCTTAGTAAAGCCCAAAATGGCAAAAATGCGCGATCAGGGCCCAAAATGGGCATCTTTTCGCCTTTGCGGCCTGTTTTTTCGCGTTTGAAGCGCCGCCGTTCCCCCTCGCCGCACCGGAAATTCGCCAGCCGCCTGTCGGATTTCGCCGCCGCTATACGTCCAGGAGACAGACGACTAGCGGAAGGAGATCACGATGCGCTACCTCTGCCTTGTATACCTGGAAGAAGGAAAAATGCGGGCGCTTTCGCCCGAAGAGGGAAAAACGCTCGACCGGGAATCGATCGCCTATGACGAGAAACTGCGGGCGAGCGGCCACTACCTAGCCTCGGATGCCCTCCAGCCGGTGACGAAAGCGGTCACCGTTCGCCGGAAACGCGATGCGCTTGCGGTTACCGACGGCCCCTTCGCCGAGACGAAGGAGCATCTCGGAGGCTTCATCCTGATAGAGGCGGCCGATCTCGACGAGGCGGTCCGGATCGCCTCCTACATTCCCGTCGGCCGTTACGGGGCGATCGAAGTCCGTCCGGTCATGGAGATCGACCCTTCGTGACGCGCGGGCCGGCGGAGGTCAGCTCAGGCCTTCGATCTCGCCGTTCTCGTTGAGGAAGATCTTCTCCGAGGATGGCCGGCTGGGCAGGCCCGGCATGGTCATGATCTCGCCGCAGATGGCGACGACGAAGCCGGCGCCTGCCGACAGCCGCACCTCGCGCACCGGAACGGCATGGCCGGTCGGCGCGCCGCGCAGATTGGGGTCGGTCGAGAAGGAGTATTGGGTCTTGGCCATGCAGACGGGCAGCTTGCCGTAGCCGGCCTCTTCCCATTGCCTGAGCTGGTCGCGCACGCTCTTGTCGGCGATCGCCTCCGAGCCGCGGTAGATGCGCTTCACGATGGTGTTGATCTTCTCGAAGAGCGGCATGTCGTCCGGGTAGAGCGGCGCGAACTGCGAGGCGCCGGATTCGGCGAGCGCCGCGACCTTCCTGGCCAGCTCCTCCGTGCCTTTCGAACCTTCGGCCCAGTGGCGGCAGAGGATCGCCTCCTCGCCCATGGAGGCGACGTAGTCCTTCAGGGCCTGCAGCTCGGCCTCGGTGTCGGAGTGGAAATGGTTGATGGCGACGACCGCCGGCACGCCGAACTGGCGCACGTTCTCGATATGGCGGCCGAGATTGGGCGCGCCCTTCCTCACCGCCTCGACATTCTCCTTGCCGAGGTCCTCCTTCTTGACGCCGCCATTCATCTTCATGGCGCGCACCGTGGCCACGATCACCGCCGCCGCCGGCTTCAGCCCGGCCTTGCGGCACTTGATGTCGAAGAACTTCTCGGCTCCGAGATCGGCGCCGAAGCCGGCTTCCGTCACCACGTAGTCGGCGAGCTTCAGCGCCGTGGTGGTCGCGACGACCGAGTTGCAGCCATGCGCGATATTGGCGAACGGGCCGCCATGCACGAAGGCCGGATTGTTCTCCAGCGTCTGCACGAGGTTGGGCTGCATGGCGTCCTTGAGCAGCACCGCCATGGCCCCGTCGACCTTCAGGTCGCGGGCATAGACCGGGGTCTTGTCGCGGCGATAGGCGACGATGATGTCGCCGAGGCGCTTCTGCAGGTCCTTGAGGTCACGCGCCAGGCAGAGGATGGCCATGACCTCCGAGGCGACGGTGATGTCGAAGCCGGCTTCCCGCGGGAACCCGTTCGCCACGCCGCCGAGCGAGCACACGATCTCGCGCAGCGCCCGGTCGTTCATGTCCATGACGCGCCGCCACACCACACGGCGCATGTCGATGCCGAGTTCGTTGCCCCAGTAGATATGGTTGTCGATCATGGCCGACAGCAGATTGTGCGCCGTCGTGATGGCGTGGAAATCGCCGGTGAAGTGGAGGTTCATGTCCTCCATCGGCACGATCTGCGCATAGCCGCCGCCGGCCGCGCCGCCCTTCATGCCGAAATTCGGCCCGAGCGAGGCCTCGCGGATGCAGACCACCGCCTTCTTGCCGATCCGGTTCAGCCCGTCGCCAAGGCCGACGGTGGTGGTCGTCTTGCCCTCGCCGGCGGGCGTCGGATTGATCGCCGTCACCAGGATAAGCTTGCCGTCCCTGTTTCCCGCGACCGACTTGATGTAGGCGGCCGACACCTTTGCCTTGTCATGCCCGTAGGGCAGCAAATGTTCGGCCGGAATGCCGAGCTTGGCGCCGATCTCCATGATCGGCTTCTTCTTCGCCGCACGCGCGATCTCGATGTCGGTCTTGAACTCGGCCATGTATGCCTCCGCAAATGTGTCCGGCCGGATTTCCAACCGCCGCGATCCATGAATCGGCGGCGAATGTATACACAATTCAGACCGAGAGCGATGGTGCGAATTGGCCGGACGGCAGTTCCCTTTGCGGCGCAATAAACCGAAACCCACGGGGGGTTGCCGTCCCAAAAGGGCCGCGCAATGCATGAAATGCGACAGACCGAGACGGCGTCACGACGGTCTTCCGCGCCAAAGATGATGAAGCGCGACGGCAGACGCCGCGGCAACGTTCAGGCTGTCGAAGCCCGGCGCCATGTCGATCCGGACGGTACACAGCCGCGCCAGAAGCGATGCAGGCAGCCCTTCTCCTTCGGTTCCGAATACGAGGGCCGCACGATCGGTGGGCGGCAGGTCGCCGATCTCCAGTCCACCGCGCGGGGAAAGCGCGATCACGTCGAAGCCAGCATTCTTCAGCGCGGCCAGGATGGAATCCGCTGCGCCGCCCCGCGCGAACGGGATTTTGAGCGCCGCGCCGACCGAGACGCGGATCGCCTTGCGGTAAAGCGGGTCGCATGACGTCTCGTCGAGCATGACGGCATCGACGCCGAAGGCGGCGGCATTGCGGAATATGGCGCCGACATTGTCATGGTTGGACACGCCGACGAGGACGACGACCCGCGCCTTCCCCGGAAGGTTTTTCAACAGGTCCGGAGCGCTCTCGCCCACGCGCCTGCGGCCGATAGCCAGGACCCCGCGATGCAGGTGGAATCCCGCGATCCCGTCCATGGTTTCCTGGTCGGCAACATAGACTGCTGTGCCGTCTGGCGCCGCCGCCAGTGTTTCGTGCATACCCGCAAGCCGGTTCTCCAGGAGCAGCACCGACTGGACGTCGAACCGACGCGCCTCGAAGAGCACGTTGAGAACCACCTTGCCCTCGGCGATGAACAGCCCTTCCCTGCCGGCAAGGTCCCTTTCCCGGATGTCTCTGTAGCCGGCGATCCGTGGATCGGCCGGATCTGTGATGCGAATGACATCGACGCACATTGGAACGACCGGACGCTGGGTGAAATCGAATTCCTGGCTCTAGGCCGTGTGGACCTCTAGCAAGTTAATGACTCTACTGGAGCTTTGAATTTGACATCCGGGAACGCCTTCTGATGCAATCCCCACTCGAATGTAAAATTCGCGCCACCCGGTCGTATCGTCGCCGGCGCCGCGCCGCACGGAAATCCCGACAGTGTCGGGGGGT
>JBQCFA010000274.1:0-13910 GCA_051959695.1 Rhizobiaceae bacterium | reverse complement strand
GGACGCACGGAAGCGATGCAGGGCCTGTTCGGCATCACGCCGACGACGCGGGGAAAAGTCCTCCTCGGTGGCAAGCCGCTATCGATCCGGTCGCCCGCGGACGCCATCCGCGCCGGCATCGCCTATGTGCCGGAGGACAGGCAGGACCAGGGGGCCGTGCTGCCGCTCGGTATCCGCGAGAACGTCACCCTAGCGAATCTGGATAAATATGTGCGGGGGCTTTTCCTCTCCCGTTCCGCCGAGCAGGAAGAGACGCGGCGCTTCGGCCGGCGTCTCTCGATCAAGGCCGCGAACTGGGAGCAGCGGCTGGCCGAGCTTTCCGGGGGCAACCAGCAGAAGGTGGTGATCGCCAAATGGCTGGCGACGCGGCCGAAGGTGATCGTTCTGGACGAGCCGACAAAGGGTATAGACGTCGGCTCCAAGGCGGCGGTCCACGATTTCATCGGAGAACTGGCCGAAGACGGGCTAGCGGTCGTGCTGATCTCTTCCGAGCTGCCGGAGGTGATGGGGCTGGCGGATCGTGTCATCGTCATGAAGGAAGGGCGCATGGTGGCGGAATTCCGCCGAGGCGAATGGAGCGCCGAGGCGATCGTCGGAGCAGCCACCGGGGCGGGGAAGGAAGCGGCATGAGCCTGCTTCTCAAATATCGCGAGCTCGTCCTTGCCCTCATCCTCGCCGTGGCCGTCGCCGCCATCGGCTTCTACCAGCCGGTCTTTGTCGAATGGGACAACCTCTCCGACATGTTCACGGAAACGTCCGTGCTCTTCATGATGGCGCTGGCGCAGATGGTTGTCATCCTGACCCGCGGCATCGACCTTTCGGTTGCGGCCAATCTGGCGCTTTCCGGGTTCCTGGCGGCTTTGGTCAGCCAGTATTATCCAGGCGTGCCGCTCGTGCTGATGATCCTCGTCGGGGTCCTCTCGGGGCTCGTGCTCGGCATGGCGAACGGCGCGCTCGTCGCCGTGCTCGGCATTCCTCCCATCGTGGTCACCCTCGGCACGCTCGCCGTCTATCGCGGCATGATCATCATCATCGCCGGCGGCGACCAGGTGAACGCCTCCGAGATGGGCGCTTCCTTCCAGGCCTTTCCCAAGGATTTGTTTCTCGGCCTGACCACGCCGATCTGGATCGCGATCGTCGTCTCCGCGCTGTTCTGGGTATTCCTGAACTTCACCCGGACCGGGCGCGGTCTATACGCCGTCGGCGGCAATCCCGTCGCGGCGCGCTATTGCGGCATCGACCAGGGCTGGCAGGAATTTTTGGCTTATTCGATCTCCGGCGCGGTCTCGGGCCTGTGCGGCTATCTGTGGGTGGCTCGCTACGGCGTTGCCTATTCGGAGATCGCCAACGGCTATGAGCTGACCGTCATCGCCGCCTGCGTGATCGGCGGCGGTGTCGGCACGGTGCCGGGCGCCCTGCTCGGCGCGCTCTTCCTCGGCATCGTCAACACGGCGCTGCCGGTACTGCAGATCACGCCGTTCTGGCAGATGGCGATTTCCGGAGCCGTCATCCTTGCCGCCGTCGTCATCAACGCGCGCGCCGAACGCAGGCCCGACAAGCTCATCCTGCCCGAAGCACGGCGCCTCGGACGCGCGCGATCATGAACGCCCCACTCCC
The DNA here is from genome assembly GCA_051959695.1 of Rhizobiaceae bacterium. Lineage (GTDB taxonomy): Bacteria > Pseudomonadota > Alphaproteobacteria > Rhizobiales > Rhizobiaceae > Mesorhizobium_L. The sequence goes on along the minus strand of JBQCFA010000274.1, from coordinate 12,293 downwards.
TACGGAGGAACGATACGCCGTCCTCGACCGGGCGCCGCGAAGGTTCGGCGCGACACTGCTCAGCTGGGACGTGATCCTCGTCATCCTGCTGGTGCTGACGGTGGTGGTGAACGCAATCGTTTCGCCGTATTTCCTCGACGTCTACAATCTCGCCGACGCGACCTCGAACTTCTCCGAGAAGGCGATCATCGCGCTGGCCATGGCGCTGCTGATCCTGGTGCGCGACATCGACCTCTCCGTCGCCGCCATCATCGCGCTCGCCGCCATGGCGATCGGCTATGCCGCCGAAGCCGGGTTCGGCGCGCCCGTCCTCTTTGTGGTGGGCATCGGCGTCGGGCTTCTCTGCGGCGTCTTCAACGGCTTTCTGGTCACCTATGTCCGTCTGCCCTCGATCGTGGTGACCATCGGCACCATGTCGCTCTTCCGCGGGCTGACACAGGTTATCCTCGGCGATCAGGCGCTGACGCACTATCCGCAGGGCTTCCTCAATCTCGGCCAGAATTATTTCATCCCATTCGTCAAGACCGGCGTTCCATGGTTGTTCGTCCCGCCTGTGCCGCTTTCCTTCCTCATCTTCCTGGTACTCGCCGCCGTCACCGGCATCGTGCTGCACAAGACGGCGGTCGGGCGGCAGCTCTTCGCCATCGGTTCGAACCCCGTCGCCGCGCGGTTCTCCGGCATTCCCGTCGACCGGCTGCGCTTCATTCTCTTCGTCCTTTCCGGCATGCTTTCCGGACTTGCCGGGGCGCTGCTGGCGGCGCGCCTCGGCTCGATGCGCTCCAACATCGCCTTCGGATGGGAACTCGACATCGTCACCATGGTCATCCTCGGCGGCGTCTCCATCGCCGGCGGCGTCGGTTCGATCCTGGGCGTGTTCCTGGCGGTGCTCGTGCTCGGCCTCGTCACCTTCGGCATGTCGCTCAACAACATCCCCGGGCAGGTGGTCAGCGTCTATACGGGCGCGCTCCTGATCGCCGTCATCGCCATACCGCGCATCTTCGAACGCCTGCGGCGGGGCCGATGACGCCGGCCTGGCGCCAATCTTGGCCTCGGTGTCAATTAAGCCTTGTCGTCAGCTACCTAGGCATTAAGGTTTAGTCCAGGCGCCGGCCGGGAGGGTCGGCGTAATCAGGGAGGATAAGAAAATGAAATCGCTGAACAGGCTCGTACCCGGCATTGCCCTTTGCGCCGGCGTCGCGATGGTAGCGCTATCCGCCGGCATCGCGCAGGCCCAAGACAAGGGGCCGATCAAGATCGGCGTCATCGCCGAAGCCCAGGCCGTCGCCGGCTCATCCATCCCCCAGGGCGCCGAGCTTGCCGCGGAAGAAATCAACGCCAAGGGCGGCATAGACGGCCGCAAGATCGAAATCGTTTCCTACGACAACCATTCCTCGGCCGCGGAATCGGTGCGCGCCTTCCAGCGCGCCGTGAGCCAGGATCACGTCAATGCCGTCATCGACAGCTATGTCAGCGAGGTCGTTCTGGCGCTGGAGCCGTGGGCCGCGCGCCTGAAGACAGTCATGGTGACACCCGGCGCCGCCTCCGACGTCATCACCGAGAACATCGCCAAGAACTACGACGCGATGAAGTATACCTTCCACGGCTACCTGACGTCCGGCGCGCTTTCCGGGCTCGTCTGCGACGCCGGCAAGGACATACTCGTCGACGGACTGAAGATGAAAACGGCGGTCATCATGAGCGAGGACGCCGCCTGGACGACGCCGCTCGACGCCGGCTACGAGAAGTGCCTGCCGAAGATCGGGCTGAAGGTCCTCGATCATATCCGCTTCTCGCCCGACACGACCGATTTCACGCCGATCTTCAACCAGATCGAGGCGAAGAAGCCTGACGTCATCATCACCGGCATCTCGCATGTCGGCACCCAGCCGACCGTGCAGTGGAAGAGCCAGCAGGTGCCGATTCCGATGTTCGGCATTGCTTCGCAGGCGACCAATTCGACCTTCTGGAAAGACACCAACGGCGCCACGAACGGCGTGCTCTTCCAGGCCGTCTCCGGGCCGGGCGTCGCGACGACCGAAAAGACGCTGCCCTTCGTTGCCGCCTTCAAGAAGAAGTTCGGCAATGAGCCGTCCTATGCCGGCTACACGGCCTATGACGAGGTCTACTACATCACCGAGGCCATCAAGCGCGCCGGCTCGACCGACAGCGAAAAGCTCGTCGATGCCATGGAGAAGACGGACTATGTCGGCACCATCGGCCGCATCCAGTTCCTGCCCAAGGGCGACCCGCACGTCCACGGCCTGAAGACCGGAAAGGGCTTCATCACGGGCCTGATGCTGCAGTGGCAGGACGGCAAGCAGGTCAATCTGTGGCCGAACGATCTTGCCAACGGCAAGCTGAAATTCCCCGATTTCATCAAGGTCGGCTCGGCGCACTAGCGGCTTTCGGGCCCCCGGCGAGCCGGGGGCCCTTTTATCTTCCGCCGATATCCCTACCAGCACGGAGCCTGACCGATGCTCTTCTGGCAGATTCTGATCGACGGCTTTGCGATCAGTTCCCTCTACGCCCTGGCGGCGACCGGGTTCACGTTGATCTTCGGCGTATCCGGCGTGCTCAACCTGTCTCATGGAGCGCTGATGGTCGCGGCTGCGGTCGGAGCCTGGGCGCTCAACAGCGAACTCGGCTCCGGAGCCTATCTCGGCGCCTTCTTCGGTATCCTGACAGGCGTCGTGCTGACGATGGTGACGTATTTCCTCATCGTCGGGCCGCTGCAGCGCTCCGCCCGTATCCGGGAAGAAGAGAAGGAAATCTTCATCCTGACGGCTACGCTGCTCTGGGGCATCATGATCCAGGAACTGATCGCGTATTTCTTCACGAACAACGCCAAATCCGTCCTGCCGGTAGTGGGTGGCGTGGTCCACATCGCCAGCGTCCGCACGCCGGCGAACGAAATATTCACGGCGGTCGTCTGCTGGCTGGCCATCGCGCTCCTGTGGTTCATCGTCAACCGCACGCGGGCGGGCAAGTCGGTGCTCGCCGCATCGATGAATCCGCGCGGCGTGACGCTGCTTGGAGTCGAATTGTCGTCCGTCTATATCGCCGTCTGGGCCATCTACGGCGTCCTCGTCGGAGTCGCCGGCGTTCTGCTCGGCATGTTCCTCGGCGTTTCCTCCTACAGCGCGGGACCGCTCACCGCGAGCGCCTTCTCGATCGTCGTGCTCGGAGGGTTGGGCAGCGTGCCCGGTTCGCTGATCGCCGCCTACGCGGTCGGGTACCTGGAAACCATCACCGCCTACACGATCTCGCCGGCCTACCGCACGATCCCGGCGCTGCTCCTGGTAATACTTGTCATGTATCTGCGCCCGCGCGGGCTGCTCGGAAGACGTTGAGGAGCGCGCGATGAAGAGGCGCCTTTCCACTCTCCAGGTGCTGCTGATCTCCGCCCTCGTCGTGGCGGTGACGGCGGTGCTCCCTTTCGTCGTTTCAGGCTACATCCTGGGCCTTCTGACGGTCGCCTTCTACTTCGGCGTCTTCGCCATGGCCTGGGACCTGCTGTTCGGCTTCGCCGGCGAAGTCAATTTCGGCCCGACCTTCCTGATTGGCGTCGGCGCCTATACGGCGGGCATACTCGACAATCTCTACCAGCCGCCGATCATCGTATGCCTCGCCGCGGGGACGTTCGCCGCCATCGTCGGCGGGGTCGTGCTGGCGCTGCCGGCGCTCCGGCTGCGCGGCCCCTATTTCGGCCTCACGACGCTGGTCGCGGTGCTCATGCTGAGCAACTTCATCGTCGTCGCGGCGGAGCTGACCGGCGGAGAGATCGGCCTCACCGTTCCCGACGTCATCACCTTCGACGCCAACAGCAACTACTGGCTGGCGCTCGGCTTCATGGCGGTCTCGGGCGCCATCCTCTACTTCCTTTCGCGCTCGCCGATCGGCCTGATCCTCCAGGCGAGCGGCCAGGATCCGGTGCAGACGGGTGCACTCGGCTTCAACGTCAGCAAGCACAAGCTCGCCGCCTTCATCGTCAGCGCCTTCTTCTCCGGGCTGGCGGGTGCGCTCATGGTCTTCTATTTCGGCGTCGCCTCCGTCGGCACGTTCGTCGATGTGGCCGTGACGGTCCAGATCATCGTCGCCGCCGTCATCGGCGGCCGCCGCACCATCATCGGCGGGGTGCTCGGCGCGGTGTTCCTCATCGGAGCCAACGAGGCGCTTCGGCCACTCGGCGACCTTTCGACCTTCGTGGTCTCGGCCATCGCGCTGCTGGTGGTCCTGCTCTTTCCGAGCGGCTTCCTCGGCCTCCTGGCGCGGCTCAGGAGAGCATCATGAACGCCATGCTGGAGGTCTCGGGTCTCACCAAGCGCTTCGGCGGCCTGGTCGCGGTCAAGGACATCAGCTTCACCGTCGGTTCCGGCGAGATACTCGGGCTGATCGGCCCCAACGGTTCCGGCAAGTCGACGGCAATGAAGGCGATCGTCGGCATCGAGAAGCCCAATTCCGGCTCGGTTCGGGTCGACGGGGTGGAAGTGGCCGGGTGGTCTTCCCACCGGATCGCACGCCTCGGCGTCGGCATGGTGTTCCAGCATTCGCGGCCGCTGCACCGGCAGACGGTGCTGGAGAACATCACGCTGGCGCTCCTGCCGGACAGCCTGCTGCACCTGTTCCACGATTCGAAGACCGAGGAGCGGGCGCGCCGGATCGCCGACCGGGTCGGACTCAGCCCCGTCCTCGACCGGCTTCCCTCGACCCTTCCCTTCGCCGATTTGCGCCGCATGGAGGTGGCCAAGGCGATCGCGCGCGATCCAAAGGTCGTACTCGTTGACGAGCCATTCGCCGGCCTGACTTCCAAGGAGACAGAGGCTTTTGCCGGACTTATCCGCGAGCTCCGCGATTCCGGGCACGCCATCATGCTGGTCGACCACAACGTCAAGAGCGTTGCCGCGCTCGCCGACCGCGTCTTCGCCATGTATGTCGGTGAGCGCATCGCCGAGGGAACGGTCGAGGAGGTGATGCGCGACGAGACCGTGCGCCGCGTCTATCTCGGGGGCAAGCTCGAGACGGCGGCGCGCAACGAAGCGTCCTTCGCCGACCGCGAGACGCCGTTCCTCGAGGTCGAGAAGCTGAATGTCTTCTACGGCAAGGCGCAGGCGCTCGAGGAGGTCTCGCTGCATGTGCACAAGGGGGAATTCGTTTCCGTGGTGGGGCTGAACGGCGCGGGCAAGACGACCTTGTTCAACGCCATTTCCGGCATGGTGCCCTATTCCGGCGAGATCCGCCGCGAGGGCCGCCCGCTTGCCGGGCAGTCCGCCGCCGCGATCGCGCGCCAAGGTATCGTGCAGTCACCGGAAGGACGCGACCTCTTTACCGACATGTCGGTTCGCGAAAACCTTGACATGGGCGGCCAGCACCTCGACGTCGCCACTGCCAGGGAACGGATCGAATGGCTGTTCGACCTGTTCCCCATCCTGAAGACCCGGCAAAAGCAGTCCGCGGGCACGCTGTCGGGCGGAGAGCAGCAGATGCTGACCATCGCCCGCTCGCTGATGATGAATCCGGACCTTTTGATCCTCGACGAGCCGACGCTGGGGCTGGCCCCGGTCATCCTCGAGCAGATATCGAAGGCGCTCGAAAAACTGCGCCAGACGACACCCATCACCGTGCTCCTCGGCGAGCAGAACGTCACCTTCGCGTTGCCGCATGCCGACCGCGTCTACGTGCTCGAACACGCGCGTATCGTCTGGGAGGGGGCGCCGGAGCGCTTCGCCGAGGAGATCGGCGCGGATTATCTGTAGGACGGAACCCTCGCCGCCGCCCGCGATCTCGGCTTACCCGCCCTGTGTCGCCCGCTCGATCGATTCCACGATCATGCGTCGCGCCGTCGCGGCATCGTGCCAGCCGCCGATCTTCACCCACTTCCCGGGCTCGAGATCCTTGTAGTGCTGGAAGAAATGCTGGATCTGCTGCCGGGTGATCTCCGGCAGGTCGGTATATTCGTGGACATCCTCGTAGCGGCGGGTGAGGTGCGGAGAGGGCACCGCGATGATCTTCTCGTCCTCGCCGGACTGGTCCTCCATGATCATGACGCCGATCGGCCGGACATTGATGACGCAGCCCGGCACCAGCTGGCGCGTGTTGCATACCAATACGTCGATCGGATCACCGTCTCCGCACAGCGTGTGCGGGACGAAGCCGTAGTTCCCTGGATAGGTCATCGGCGTATAGAGGAACCGGTCGACCACCAGCGTCCCGGCTTCCTTGTCCATCTCGTACTTGATCGGCTGCCCGCCAACCGGCACCTCGATGATGACGTTGATGTCCTCGGGGGGATTGTTGCCGATCGAGATGGCGTCGATGCGCATGGCCGTCGCTCCTGTGTCGCGGCACCGATAAACGCACAACGCCGAATGGGCAACATCGTCGCCCGGCACGAATTCTTTCGGATTGTTTATGGACCTCGGTCAGTCCCAGACGAAGGCGACCTTGCGCAGCGCCTTCTGGTCGAAGACCTCGACGCCTTCGGCGACGTCGCGGCCGCCGGCTCCGGAATAGAAGGTAAGCGCCCCGCCATTTTCCTCGAGCGCCCACACGACCATGCCCTTCAGGCCGTGCGATTTCAGTTTCTGGCGGGCAGCGGCAAAAAGCCGGCTGCCAAAGCCGACGCCCTGATATTCCGGTCTGATGTAAAGTTCGTAGATCTCGCCCTGCTGGGGCAGGTCGCGCGAGCGGTTGCGCCCGACCGTCGCATAGCCCGCCACGATGCCGTCGACGTCGAGAACGAGGATGGAGGCGGCGCGACGAACCGCATTCGCCCACCAGTCGCGGCCGCGGCGGCCAAGCATGGCGCCGAGCGCCCGGTGCGGGATGATTCCCGAATAGGCGCCTTCCCAAGCCTGACGATGCACATCCGCGATCGCTTCCGCGTCCGCCGGTTCCGCCTTGCGAATGTCTATGGTGAGCGTCTTCATGGCCGGTTAACCATAGACGGCCGCGGAGTCTCGCGGCAACCCGGAAAGGCTCGATGCCGAGCCGTTTATCAACGGAAATCTTCTTGCTTGCGAGGCTGGCTGCCTCAGATCTCGACCAGATGGTCGTCGAGCTCGTTGCGGTCGTCGGCGCGCGGCGGAAAATGTCGGGCGAGAAGCGTTCCGGCCTCGGCCGCCGCCTCGCAGAATCCGTCGGCTATCCGGCCCCTGCCGGCATGCGAGACCAGCAGACCGACGATGCGCTCCCACTCCTCGTGGTCGACGCGCTCATCGATGCCGCTGTCGGCAATCACCTCGGCATAACGCTCCTCCACCGACAGGAAAAGGAGCACGCCGGTGCGCTCGCCGGTGAGGTGGATGCCGTGCGCCAGGAACTGCCGCACGGCATTGTCGTGGGCGCGCCGCCGCCGCACCGATTGCGGCACATAGTGGACGCGCATCGCGGGAAAGAGCCAGAGGACGAGAAGCGCGGCCAGCACGCCGAGAAGCTGGAGTGCGGCGAATTCGGTCAGAGCGAGGCTGAACCACCAGCGATCGAGGAGAACAGCGACGATCAGACCGACGACCAGCACGGCGATCGTGACGAAAAAGGCGGAGGGAAAGAAGTAGCTGTCGCTCGCCCGCGCCAGCACGCAGAATATCTCGCCCGAAGTGCTCGACTCGGCCCGCTTTACCGCCTCGGCGACGCGGGCATGATCATCGGGCGTCATGGTCTTTCCAGCCATCAAAAGCCCCTACCAGCCGCCGGAAGCGCCGCCGCCCCCGGACGAACCGCCGCCGCCCGAAAAGCCCCCGCCGCCTGAAAACCCGCCGCCTCCCGACGACCACCCGCCTCCGCCGCCGGACCATCCGCCGGAACGCTGGTTGTAGGTGAAGGTGCGGCCGAGCCAGCGATAGCTGCGCGGTCCGATCTTGCGGCCGAAGATCGGCGGCAGGATCGCCCCGGCAAAGCCGCCGAAGAACATGGTTCCCCAGACGATGAAGAACAGCACGACAGGCCAGTTGACGTCGCTTTCGTGCTTCTGCGGGTTGCGCGCCGCGCGCGCTTCCACCTCGGCCGCATCGCCGGACAGGACCGCGATGATGTCGTCGACGGCGCGCGAAATGCCGCCGGAGAAGTCACCCTTACGGAAGGCCGGGACCATGCCCTCGATGATGAGCTTGGAGTGCAGGTCGGTGAGCGTGCCTTCGAGCCCGTAGCCGACCTCGATGCGCATCTTGCGGTCGTTCTTCGCCACCAGGAGAAGCACGCCGTTGTTCTCGCCGGCCTGGCCGAGATGCCAGGCCCGGAAGAGGCGGTTGGCATAAGGCTCGATGGCCTCGCCGTCCAGGCTGTCGACGGTGGCGACGACGATCTGGTCCGACGACTTCTTCTCGTAGTCGGCGAGCTTGCGTTCGATCGCGGCCTTCGTCGCCGGGTCTATCATGCCAGCAGCATCGACGACGCGCCCGGTCAGTTGCGGCAGAGGGGCCGCGAAGGCCAGGACGGGCAGCAGAAGGAAGAGCAATGCGCATAGCGTCTTCCAGATGCCCGGACCGGTCATCCCGCGGCGCATGGGAACGCCGATCTCGCAAGGGTAGCCCGAGCGCATCATGGAGAGCCTGGCTTGCTTCAGCTCTTCTTGCCGAAATCCACTTTCGGCGTCTGCATCTTGTCCTCCGAGATCGTGAAGTTCTCGAACGGCTTGGCGTCGGTGTACCAGAACTTCGCCCATAGCACGGTCGGGAAGGTGCGGAGCGAGGTGTTGTAGACCCTCACCGCCTCGATATAGTCGCGTCGGGCGACGGCGATGCGGTTCTCCGTCCCTTCGAGCTGCGCCTGCAGCGCCAGGAAGTTCTGGTTCGACTTCAGGTCGGGATAATTCTCGACCACCGCCAGCAGCCGCGACAGCGCGCTGGTCAAGCCGGCCTGTCCCTCCTGGAAGGCCTTGAATTGTTCGGGGTTGGCCGGCGTGTTGACATTGACCTGTGTCTGGGTCGCCTTGGCGCGCGCCTCGACCACGGAAGTCAGCACGTCCTTTTCCTGCGCCGCGTAGCCCTTCACCGTCTCCACCAGGTTGGGAATCAGGTCGGCGCGACGCTGATACTGGTTGAGCACCTCGCTCCAGGCGGCTTTCGCCTGTTCCTCCTGGGTCGGGATGGTGTTGACGCCGCAAGCGGAAAGCAGCGGCAGGGCGAAAAGGAGGGCGAGAAACGCCGGCAGCATGCGCAGGCCGAGTGGCGGGTTCAGGCGCTGGGTCGACATGGATTGGCCTCGTCGGTCGTTGGATTCGCGACTGATAGCATATCCACCCGCCGAGAAAACGCCATCGGCGCCGTTCCGCTCCGCCGTTGCAGGCGGACGCCGCGGCGGGATATGGTCCGCCGGATGACGGATCGACAGGACATGCCGCCCGGCAGGCCGGACCGCGGCGCCGAGGCGAGGCGCATATTGGCGCAGGTCGAGCGAGACACCGGCCTCGCCGCCTCCCCGGCGCTTGCGCGGGCCATGCAGCGGGCGCGTCGCCACATGACGGGCGCCGACGCCGACCCCGAGGATTGGGCGGAGCTTTGGGGCATGCGCATCGGGCGTCTGTTCAGCCTCGCGGCCTTCGTCGCGCTTTCGATCTGGCTCTTCCGTTTCCTTACGCGGGGCGGCTAGGGCGATGCCGGAAGGGCTCGCCGGCGCGCCGGGCGCGGTCATCGTCATTTCCAGCCATGTCGTCCGCGGCACGGTCGGCAACCGCGCCGCCGTCTTCGCGCTGGAGACACTCGGCTTCCCCGTATGGGCCGTCCCGACTGTCATCCTGCCTTGGCATCCGGGCCATGGCAGGGGCGAAAGGATCGTGCCGGAACCGGAGCAATTCGGCCGCCTGCTCGCCGACCTGGCCGCCGCGAAATGGCTGGGCGAAGTGGGCGCGGTGCTGTCGGGCTATCTCGGCGATGCCGGGCAGGCCGACGCCGTGGCGCGCCTAGTCGGCGCCGTGAAAGCGGCGAATCCCGACGCCCGTTATCTCTGCGATCCGGTGATCGGCGATGCCGGAGGGCTCTACGTGCCGGCCGGCACCGCCGCGGCGATCCGCGATCGGCTGCTGCCGATTGCGGATATCGCAACCCCCAACCGGTATGAGCTCGAATGGCTCGCCGGGCGGTCCCTGCCGTCGATCCCCGACATCGCGGCGGCGGCCGGCGATATGGCGCCGACCATTTTCCTGGTGACCTCGGCCCCGTCCATGATGGCGAAATCGACCGGCAACGTGCTGCTCGGCGGGGGACGCACCTGGCTTGCGGAGCACCTGCTTGTGGAAAGTGCGCCGAATGGCGCCGGCGACCTGACCGCGGCGCTGTTCCTGGCCCGGCTTCTCGGCGGAGAAAGGCCGGCGAAGGCGCTGGAGACGACGACGGCCTCGGTGTTCGAGGCACTGGCGCGTGCCGCTCGTCGCGGTGCCGACGAACTGATGCTGGAAACCGACGCAGCGAGCCTGTCGCACCCGATGGCGACGATCATGATGCGACAGATGGGTCCGGCACGCCGCGGAAGCCGAGCATAGGCCGGGCGCTTCTGGCGCCTGATACGCGCCTCATGCCAAAGTGCGATGGAAGCCGGCGAATACCGGTCATATGTGGGTCAAGACTGCTTCAAGACGAATTTCCGTCGCAACGAAGGGAGAACGAGATGCATCGTCAAGCCAACGCCGTATGGAAGGGAACGCTGACCGAAGGCTCGGGCACGCTGGAGACGCAGAGCGGCGCGCTCGCCAAGGTCCCCTACTCCTTCAAGGGCCGCTTCCAGGACGAGAGCGGCAAATCCGGCACCAATCCCGAGGAACTGATCGCGGCGGCGCATGCCGGCTGCTTCGCCATGCAGCTTTCGCATTTCCTCGCCGAGAACGGCACGCCGGCGGAGAAACTGGATGCCAAGGCCGTCGTCACCTACGGGCCGGCGGCCGGCGGCGGCTTCGAGATCACCGAGAGCGCGCTGACGCTCACCGGCACGGTGCCCGGCATCGATGCGGCGAAGTTCAAGGAGCTGGCTGACAAGGCAAAGGCCAGCTGCCCTGTTTCCAAGGCGCTCGGCGCCATCAAGGTGAGCCTGGACGCCAGGCTGGCGTAGGCACCCGACGTCAGGCGCGAGCTCCTCTGCGCCATAGTCGCCCCACCCCGGCCTTCGGACTGACCCTCCCCTCGCGGGGAAATGGCCCGAAAGACCGGAGAGGTCAACGTTACTCGTTGATCCCGCGGTGCGCTTCCTTGCCCCAAAGCTGCTGGACGCGCGCGTCGCGTCCGCAGCCATAGCGGTAATATTTGTAGTGCAGCGGATTCTTCCTGTAGTAGTCCTGGTGATAGTCCTCGGCCGGATAGAAGGTCGAGGCCGGCAGGATCTTGGTGGCGATCGGCTGGCCAAGTTCCTTGGCCGCGGACGCCTTGGCCGCTTCGGCCTCCTTCTTCTGCTCGTCGTTCAGGTAGAAAATTGCCGGCGTGTAGCTCTCGCCACGATCGCAGAACTGGCCGCCGCCATCGGTCGGGTCGGTTGCATGGAAATACACGTCGAGCAGCTTGGCGTAGCTGGTCTTCGAACCGTCGAACTCGATCTTCTCCGACTCGCGATGCCCGGTCGTCTCGGTGACGACATCCTGATAGGTCGGGTTCTTCAGATGCCCGCCTGTATAGCCGGAGGTCGTGGAGATCACGCCCGGCACATGGTCGAAGTCGGATTCAACGCACCAGAAGCAGCCGCCGGCGAAGATCGCCGTCTGCGTTTCGGCGGCCGCCGGTCCCGCCGAACAGAGCGCCGGGACCGAAGCGAGAAGAAACGCGGCTGCAAGCGTGCGAAGCATTGGGGAGGGCCTCCGGAAAACTGTCCGGATACACGTACCAGCGCCCGGTCGGGTTTCAAGTCACGCCGCTACACGCCTGCGTGACATATCTTCTGCTTCCGCCCGCCTTCCGGGACGGGGCACGAGATCACGGCTACACCCGACGCTCGACCATCATCTTCTTGATCTCGGCGATCGCCTTGGCCGGATTGAGACCCTTCGGACAGGCCTGCGTGCAGTTCATGATCGTGTGGCAGCGGTATAGGCGGAAGGGATCTTCCAGATTGTCCAGCCGTTCGGCGTTCGCCTCGTAGGGGCTGTCGATCAGCCAGCGATAGGCCTGCAGCAGCACGGCCGGGCCGAGATAGCGCTCGCCGTTCCACCAGTAGCTCGGACAGGAGGTCTGGCAGCAGAAGCAGAGGATGCACTCGTAGAGCCCGTCCAGCTTCTGGCGGTCCTCATGGCTCTGCAGCCATTCCTTCGCCGGCTCGGGCGAGACCGTCTTGAGGTAGGGGTCGATCGAGGCGAGCTGCGCATAGGGTACGGTGAGGTC
>JBQCFA010000273.1:0-11695 GCA_051959695.1 Rhizobiaceae bacterium | reverse complement strand
GCCGTACCTACGAGATTCCCCCTTCGTCCGCGCAGGCCGCTCTTTCCGATCCGGTTCTCGACGGCAAGGCCGCCCCTGCCCCTGGCCCGCGCTACGCCATGCTGCCGCCTGCCCGACCGAGCTATTCCGACGCGCCCGGTGTGCTCGCGCCGCCGGACGAGCCGCGCAAAGCGCCGGAGACCGCGCCTCCCGCAGCCCGCGACCTGACGCCCGCTCCGGATGTCATGCCCGCAGACGAGGTGGCGCTGAGGCGCGAGCTGAAGCGGCTCGGCGTGCGCTATGTCGACCTGCCGCCGATCCACGAACGCGGCATGTGCGGCATCGATTATCCTGTCAAGGTGCTCGGTCTTTCCGGCGGCATCGAACTGAAGCCGGCCGCCGTGCTCAACGCCAGACTGGCCGCCACCTTCGCCGAATATGTCCGCAAGGACTTCGCGCCTGCGGTGCGCTCCCGCTACTTCTCCGGCATCGAGACGATCTACACCGGCTCGACCTATTCCTGCCGCAACATGATCGGCGAATCCACGCATCACCTTTCGGAGCACGCCAAGGGCAACGCCATCGACGTCATGAAGATCAGGCTGAACAGCGGCCGGGTCATCGATGTGACCAGCCCTGGCTTCTTTTCGTTCCGTCAGAAGGGTTTTCTCAACCGCGTGCGCGCCGAAGCCTGCGACTATTTCACGACGGTGCTCGGCCCCGGTTACAACCGCGCCCACGCCAACCACTTCCATTTCGACCTGATGCAGCGGAAGAACGGCTACGTGGCGTGCAGGTAGCGGGTTTCTCCCCTTGGAGGATACTCACCCCTCCGGTGGCACCGGGGTCGGCTTGCCGGCCTTGTCCAGCGCGACCATGATGAAGTCGCCGTCGGTGACCTTCTCCATCAGGTCCGAAAGGTAGCGCTGCGCCCAGGCCTCGACCTTCAGCGTCATCGACGTGCGGCCGACGCGATCGATATGGGTGTAGATGCAGAGCGTATCACCGATCTTCATCGGCTTGGCGAAGGACATCTCCTTGACGGCCGCCGTTACGACGCGCCCCTTGGCCCGCTCCGCGGCGCGGATGCCGCAGGCAAGGTCCATCTGCGCCATGACCCAGCCGCCGAAGATGTCGTTGGCGGCGTTGGCGTCGGACGGCATCGCCAATGTCCGGATCGTCAGTTCGCCCCGCGGCTTCTGTTCCATGTCAGCTCGTCCCCGGCTTCGTTGCTTCAGGCTGTAGGGCGGACGCGCGAGAGGGTCAACGGCGCTGCCGAAAAGCCGACGCCCCATGCCGCATTTTCCGCGCGCCGTGGCTTGCCGCCTTTCTAGATTGCCGCCATTGTTCGCACCTTCAGCCAGGGAGCCTCCCCCGAAATGAAAGCCGCCGTCTGCCGCGAGTTCGGCAAGCCTCTCGTCATCGAGGATATCCGGCTTGCCGAGCCGGGTCCGGGCGAAGTCCTGGTCGACGTGAAGGCCTGCGCTATCTGCCATTCCGACATCTTCTTCGCCGAGGGCGCGTGGGGCGGCGGCCTGCCTGCTGTCTACGGGCACGAGGCGGCCGGCATCGTCACGGCAACCGGAAGCGGCGTCAGCCGTGTCAAGCCCGGCGATCATGTCGTCGTCACGCTGATCCGCTCCTGCGGCCACTGCCATTATTGCAAGCAGGGCAGCGAGGTCATGTGCGAGGAGGTGTTCCCGCGCGATCCCGGAGGACCGATCGCCGGGACCGACGGCAGCCGGTACGTACAGGCGATGCATACCGGCGCTTTCGCCGAACGCGTGCTGGTCGACCAAAGCCAGATGGTGGCGATCCCGAAGGACGTGCCCTTCGCCTCCGCCTCGCTGCTCGCCTGCGGCGTCATCACCGGCTACGGCGCGGTGGTCAATACGGCGAAGGTCAGGCCGGGCCACCATGTGGCGGTGGTCGGCTGCGGCGGCGTCGGGCTGAACAGCGTGCAGGGAGCGGCGATCGCCGGCGCCAGTACCATCGTCGCCATCGACCTCGCCGAGGACAAGCTGGAGGCGGCGAAGCGTTTCGGAGCGACCCACGCGGTCAACCCGAAGAAGGACGACGCGGCGAAGGCGATCAAGGCTTTGACGCAAGGGCGCGGCGTCGACTTCGTCTTCGTCACGGTCGGCGCCAAGCCGGCTTTCGATCGCGCCTTCGACTACATCACCAAGAACGGCACCGTGGTCATCGTCGGAATGCCGCCATCGGGCGTCATGGCCGAGTACGATCCCGGTACGGTCGCCGCCTGGAACCAGAAGATCATCGGCTCCAAGATGGGCGAGACCACGGTAGCGACCGACATCCCCGAACTGGTGGAGCTCTATCGCGCCGGTCGTCTCAAGCTCGACGAGCTCGTCACCGCTCGCTATCCGCTGGAGCGCATCAACGAGGCCATCGCGGACGTCAACGCGGGCAAGGCATTGAGGAATGTGATTGTATTTTCGTAGGTCGTCCTTCGTAGGTCGTCGGTCGTAGAGATCCCACGACCGACGACCCACGCTTGACGACCGGCTCGCACGGAGTGCGCCATGAAAATTACCGATGTCAAAACATTCATCGTCGGCAATCCGCCGCCGCAGGTCGGCGGGCGCTATTTCATCTTCGTCAAGCTGACGACCGACGGCAACGTCGTCGGTTACGGCGAGGCCTACAACGCCACCTTCGGACCCGAGGTGACCGCGCGCATGATCGAGGATTGCGCGGCGCGCTACCTCGTCGGCCGCGATCCGCACGACATCGAGAGTTTCTTCCGCCGGGCCTACTCCTCCGGCTTCACCCAGCGCCCGGACGTTTCCATGATGGGCTGCGTCTCGGCGCTGGAGATGGCCTGCTGGGACATCATCGGCAAGGAGGCCGGCAAGCCGGTCTACAAGCTCCTCGGCGGCCAGGTGCACGAGAGGCTGCGCTCCTACACCTATCTCTACCCCCGGACGGGAAGCGTCTATCCGGGCGAAACCGACAGCCCGAGGAATGTCTATAACGATCCCGATCTCGCCGCCGAATGCGCGCTCGAGTATGTCGAGCAGGGCTTCAATGCCGTCAAGCTCGACCCGGCCGGGCCCTACACCGCCTTCGACGGCCATCAGCCGCGGCTGATCGATATCGACCTGTCGGCACGGATGCTGAAGGCGATCCGCCAGGCGGTCGGCACGAAGGCCGATATCCTGTTCGGTACGCACGGACAGTTCACGGCTGCGGGCGCCCGGCGCATGGCCCGCGCCATCGAGCCCTACGACCCGCTATGGTTCGAGGAGCCGGTACCGCCCGACATGCCGGAAGTGATGGCCGAAGTCGCGCGCTCGACCTCTATCCCGATCGCCGCCGGCGAGCGGCTGACGACAAAGTGGGAGTTCGCGCGCGTCATCGAGCACAAGGCGGCGGCGATCCTGCAGCCCGACCTCGGCCGATCGGGCGGCATTCTTGAAACCAAGAAGATCGCGGCGATGGCCGAGGCCCACCATATCCAGGTGGCGCCGCATTGCTATTGCGGGCCGATCGTCGGCGCCGCCAACATTCAGCTTGCCGCCACCCTGCCCAACTTCCTGATCCTCGAATCGATCAAGACCTGGGACGGCTTCCACGAGAAGCTTTTGAAGAAGAAGATCGAATGGCGGGACGGCTGGGTGATTCCTTCGAAGGAGCCCGGTCTCGGCGTCGAACTCGACGAGGCGGTGTGCGAGGCGCATCCGTGGAACGGCGGCACGCTGCACCTCGAGATGACGCCGGACCCGCTGTTTCCGTGAGCATCGCCGTCTATCCGGCGAGAGAGGACACGCGTCGGCTTCGGGACGGCCTTCGATCACCAGAAGTGTGAAGGAAGGAGCTGAAGCTCCTCACTTTCCTCCGGCCGCTCCGATCAGCCGCGGCTGCGCCACTTCCGCGACCGCTCGGTCGAAGCTGTCGCGAGCGTCTTCCACCTGTTGACGATGTGTCGTCGCCCATTCGCCGATCGTATGCAGCGGCCCGATGAGGGTGCGGCCGAGGTCGGTGAGTTCGTAATCCACCCGCGGTGGGATGGACGGCGTCACGGTTCGCGTCACGAACCCGTCCCGCTCCAGGCCGCGGAGCGTAAGTGTAAGCATCCGCTGCGAAATACCGTTGATGACGCGCTTGATCTCTGTGAAGCGCCTGGGGCCGTCCGACAGGCTGCGCACGACGAATACCGTCCACTTGTCGCCGATCCGCGAAAGGATGTCGGCCACTGCCCGGCAGTCCGGGGTTACAAGATTGTCACCGTGTTCCAAGAAAGTGCCTCCTTGCGCGTTCCTTTCCAGTATCCAATTTAGCATCGGTTCTTGTTTGATACCAGTATCAAATTTGTAACCAAGCAGATTGAATGCACGGCCAAACCTCCCGGGGCCGCGCCTTGAAAGGAAGCACCATGTCCAACGTCCTTCTTGTTCTCTCCAGCCCTCGCGGCGAAGCGTCGCTTTCGACCAAGGTGGCGCGAAGCCTCGCCGGCGCCATCGCCGACCGGAGCCGAACGTCGCTTGCCGTGCGCGATCTCGGCGCCAATCCGCCGGCCCATATAGACAGCGAGTTCGTCGTCGCAGCTACCGCCCCTTCAGACAGCCCGACGGCGGCGCAGAAGGCGGCGGCGGACGAATCCGACCGGCTGATCGCCGAGATCGCCGCAGCCGATACGGTGGTGATCGGCGCCGCCATGATCAATTTCGCGGTGACCTCGCCGCTGAAGAGCTGGTTCGACCATCTCGCCGTGCGCGGCAAGACCTTCCGTTACACCGAAACAGGTCCCGAGGGCCTTCTGAAGGGCAAGAAGGCCTATGTCGTCGTCGCCAGCGCCGGAATCTATTCAGACGGCCCGACCAAGGCGATCGATTTCGCCCTGCCCTATATCCGGCATATGCTCGGCTTCATGGGCATCACCGATGTCGAGGTGGTGCGCGTCGAGGGCCTGGCCTTCGGCGAGGAGGCCGCGCAGAAGGCGATCAGCGGCGCCATGGAGCGCGCGGGCGCGCTTGCCGAGGCGCACGCGCAGGCCGTAGCGGCCTGATATTTTGATCCAGGTGGGCTTTACCCTCTCCCCGCAAGCGGGGCGAAGATCGCCGGCGCCGTGACCATCCTTCTCCCCGCCTTTACGGGGAGAAGGTCCCGGCAGGGGGATAACGGGCCGGCGTCGACTTCAGCTACCGCCTGTCGGAAATCACGCCCTTCTCGGTCACGATGACGTCCATGGGGATGTCGTGCGCCTGCGGGTAGATCGTCGGCAGCTCGCAAGACCCGTAGCCGATGCCAATGACGAGCGGCTTCTTCGGCAGCGACGCCAGCGTCCGGTCGAAGAAGCCGCCCCCGTAGCCGAGCCTGTAATTCGACGGATCGTAGCCGACCAGCGGCGCGATCACGATGTCCGGAAATACCGGATCGCCTTCCACCGGTACCGGGATGTTCCATACGCCGCGCTCCAGCGTCTCGCCCCGCTTCCACTGGCGGAAGACGAGCGGCTGGCCCTTGGCGACGACGAGCGGCAGCGCCGTCCGCCCGCCCCTATCGACTATCGTCTGGCCCCATGCCCGAAGGTCGGGCTCGCCGCGGAACGGCCAGTAGTAGCTCACGAGCCGGCCGCCCACCTCGCCGACCGCCACGTCGAGGCCGGCGACGATACCCTCCGTCATGTTCTCCCGCAGCGCCGCGCTCGTCGCCAGCCGCGCCTCGATCTGGCGCTGCCTTTCCGCCTTGCGCCAGCGATAGACGTCCGCCTTGGCCTGCGCGTCGGCGGCCGCCGGCGACCGGTAGTCCTCGCTCAGTTCATGCATGAAGCACGGCGGGGAAGCGTACTGCCCGAGACTGTCGTCTTCTTCGTCTTTTTCACTCATCGCTCCGCCTTGCCGTCTGCTTTCGCTCCAAGTGTAGACTTTTCCGCTCAGCGCGCCATCTACCGCGCGACGGAATTCCACGCCGGAGCGGCAGGTCGAGGAGGGTCAACCCCTTCATATGGTGAAGTCTGATACGGCTAAAGCTTTATTAAAGTCCGGCGCTTTTTGCCAATCGCCAAGAATGGGTAAGCAGAAAAGCGTAGAAATTTACTATACTTGCCGAACCGGTCCGAGCGAGCCTTCCGTTCCGGAAAGATCGGCTGTAGTAACAGGGTTACCAATTCCTGAATAAGTGCGATTTCGGTGGCGTTCCCACCAAGGGGTGGAAGTGATGAATCTGATGGGTATGCTTAAACGCGGCGACAAGCTGGACAAGGCTTTCGAGGATCTCCAGACGGGAATGCTCGACGTGCTCGACGAAGACCTGTTCAGCCTGCCGGAAACGCCGCAGGGCTCGGATGTCGCCGCCGAAGAAACGACGGTCCAGGCGGACGATGTCGGGCATGGAGAGGTCGCCCGCCAGCAGGCTTTCGAAGAGCCGCAGGAGCCGGCCGTACGGCTGACCTCCTACGCCCAGAGCAGGCTCGCCGCCCTGGAATCGCTGGAAGAACTCCACCGCAACGCCCAGGATCATCTCGAGAGCGTTAGTTCCGGTCTGGCGGAAATCGTGACGGCGCACCACCTCACCCGCGAATTCCTCAACGCCGTCCATTCCGACATCCACCGAACGAGTGAATTCGAAACCGCCAATAACGCGCTCGGCGCCGAAAACCGCAAGCTCGCTGATCAACTTCATGACGCGCTGAAGAAGCAGCAGGAACTCGAAGCGGCGCTGGAGGCGCTGAGGCGGCGCGAATCCGGCCTCCTGCAGGACCGTGACGCCCTGCGCATCGAGCTTTCCAGCCTTAAGCTCCAGAACGTCGAACTCGGCAACAGCCTGTCCCGCAGCGAATCCGAGCGCGGTGACGTGGTCAAGACGCTTTCGACGCGCACGGTCGAGGCGGAACGCCGCCTGCGCGAGAACGAGATCCTGCGCGAAAAGCAGGTCAATCTCTCCATCGACCTTGAAAAGACGTTGAAGCGAGAAGCAGAGCTGCGCCGGAAGTTCGATGAGCTTTCCACCAGCCACTCGAACGAGACGAGCCGGCACCGCGAGACGCAGGCTGCGTTGGACAAGAACGAGAAGGAACTCATCCGGCTGCAGAAGCAGGTGGAGAGCGCCGAGGCCAAGCAGGCGGAACTAAACGAGACGGCCATCGGCCGCGAGGCCGAGAGCGAGGCGGAAACGCGGCGCTACATGGCCGAGATCCGCGGGCTGAAGGAGGAAATCCAGAGCCTCAACAAACGGCTGGAAACCGCCTCCACCGACCAGACGCAGGCAATCGAGGAGATCGGCCGCCTGAAGTCGCAGGTCAACGACCTGTCGACCGAAAGGCAGATCGCTCAGGAGATGATCGCCACCCTGAAGCGCGACAGCGAAGCCGATCGCAAGGCGGCGGCCAGCGGTCGCGCCGAGCCGACCACGGTGGATATGTCCGGCGTCCAGAAGTTGCAGGGCGAAATCGCCGATCTCACGGGCCAGATCACCAGGCTGAAAGCCGAGGTGAAGGAATTGCAGCCCTACCAGCGGCTCTATCGCGAGGCGAAGGCGAAGCTACAGGCGGCCAATACCTCGGAAGCCGATGACACCGCTCCGAAGAAAAAGCACCACGTCGAGGCCGGCAACAAGGGGTGAGCCTGACCCATTCGCGCCATACTCGAGTAACGATGGGGGGGGCCTTGCCGGCCCCCTCTTCTATTGCCTCGCGCTTGCGCCGACGTTCAGCATGTATTCCCTCAGGAACCCGGCCAGCTTTGCCTTGCCGCCCGGCCGCCAGCCAAGCGCTCGCAATTTCTCGCATGACATGACGTTCAGCGCCGAAGGATCGGAGGCCGCAGGCAGGCCTCCGGCGTGACCGACGATCTCGCCGGCCATCTCCAGAAGTTCGCGCCGGTCGACGACGACATCGGAGACGTTGAAGATTTCGCCCGCCACGCTTGCCGGCGCCGACAGCACGAGCGACACGGCAGCCGCGACATCGTCGCCATGGACCTCGGTGCCCACGCGCGCGGCGATCTGACGTCCGCCGCGCCAATCGTCTAGGAGTTCGGCCCATTTGTTTCGCCTGCCCTCGCCGGTCGGCCCATAGACGCCCGTTATCCTGAGAACGACCGGCTCGAACCCGTCGCCCTTCCTCGACAGGACATCCCGCTCCGCTGCCAGCTTCACCTCACCGTAAAGCGTATTGGGATGCGGCGCCGTCTCCTCGCTCAGCCGGGCGCCAGGCGGCTGCTCGCCATAGACTGCACGGCTCGAAAGGAAGACGACACGCCGCACGCCGGCAGCCTTCGCCGCGTGGAGGAAGGCGACGGTTCCTTGATGATTGCGCCGGCGGAAACCCTCCGGATCGCCGCCCTCGCCGCCCCGATATCGTCCGGGAAGGTGATCGAACGCGGCGTGGATCACATGCGCGACATCCTGGAGGCCGGCGGAAAAATCCGAATCCGGATCAAGTGCTTGCGGCAGGAACTCGATTCGCTGCGAGAAGAAGCCGGGTGGCGGCGGGGTGCGGCCGGTGACGCGGACTTGCATTCCGTCGGCCAGCATCCTCTCGACGATGAAGCGGCCGACGAAACCCGTGCCGCCCGAGACCAGTACCCGCGTCACGACCGCTCCGCCGGGTTGCGGAGCGCCGATGCATCCGGCACGTCCCCGCCGTGATAGTAGGCCCGCCACAGATCGATCAACGGTTTCAGCCGTTCGGTCTTGGCATGCTCCTCCCACGGCTTCTCGTACTGGTAGTGCAGCACCGCGATCGACTTCCAATCCCAGAGATCCGGCAGGTTGAACCAGACATATTGCAGCATATTGAAGAAGACCGGCAATCCGTGCCACTCCGGGAAGAAGCTTTCCAGGAAGGTCTGGTCCGTCCGCCGCCAGAACGCTCCCGGCCGGTCGAGCATCTCAAGCATCGCCGTGAAGGTCGCTTCGTCGGGCCGCGCCACGAACACGCCGGAGTTAAGCCGGCGGAAATCGGCCAAGTTCTCATAGACGTTCGGCGCGGCCGAGAATTCCGGCCATCCGAACAGGCGGTCGATATTCTTCAGCACCAGCGTGTCGGCGTCGAGGAACACGATCCTCTCGTATTCCGTCATCTGCCAGAGCCTCAGCTTGGCGAAGTTGTCGAGCGGCGTATGGAAGCGCGGCTTCTCGCCCTTGGTGAAGGGCGCGGCGTCATGCAGCCGCCCGCGGGCATGACGCTCGTCGAAAGCCGCCGAAGTCGGCAGCAGATCGACCGCAAGCAGCCGCACGCCGAGTGCCCCGAGCGGCGCCAGGGCCTCTGAAGCCACGCCGCCCGTATGCATCGCCACGATGTCGGCCTCTGTGCCGGTACGTTTCAGCGACCGTACGAGCGCCACCGCACCCTTGGCGTAGTCGGCGTTGGTGACCAGCGTGACGTAGGCGTGCCTGGACAAGCTAGCCGACGCTCTTCAGCCGCCTGCCCTCGGGATCGCGCTCGAGCGTCGGCGTCAGGTCACGCGTCCATGCCGAGAAGGCGGGGATGCGGGAGCGGTCGACGCGGTAGGCAAATTTCCGCGCCACGTCCACCACCTCCGTCAGCAGCCCCTCGGCCAGCGTGGTCGGCTCGAGCCCGAGCGCGAGGAACTGATCGTTCTTCACCACGAGATCGTTCTCCGCCGCCTCCTTGCGAGGATTGGGCAGATAGGCGATCCGCGCGCCGGTCATGCGCGATACCAGTTCCGCGAGGTCCCGCACGCGATGCGTCTCGGTCATCTGGTTGAATATCTTGACCCGCCCGCCGCGCTTCGGCGCGTTTCCGAGCGCCAATTCGATGCAACGCACGGAGTCCTGGATGTGGATGAAGGCTCGCGTCTGTCCGCCAGTCCCATGTACCGTCAACGGATAACCGATCGCCGCCTGGATGAGGAACCGGTTGAGCACCGTACCGTAATCGCCGTCATAGTCGAAGCGGTTGACGAGCTGCTCGTGCAATCTGGTTTCCGCCGTATGCGTCCCCCAGACGATACCCTGGTGCAGATCGGTGATCCGCAAGCCATCGTTCTTCGCATAGAACTGGAAGAGGAGCTGGTCGAGGCATTTGGTCATGTGGTAGATCGAGCCGGGATTGGCCGGGTAGAGGATTTCCTGGTCGACCGTCTCCCCGTCCAGTCGCTCGATGCCAACCGGCAGGTAGCCTTCGGGAATCGCCGCGCCCACCGTCGAATAACCATAGACGCCCATCGTGCCGAGATGCACGAGATGCGCGTCGAGATCGAGCTCCACCAGCGCGTTGAGCAGATTGTGCGTAGCGTTGACGTTGTTGTTGACAGTGTAGTTCTTGTGGCGATCGCTTTTCATCGAATACGGCGCGGCGCGCTGTTCGGCGAAGTGGATGACGGCATCCGGACGGTTCTCTCCTAGCCACCGCTTCAGCACCTCATAGTCGCGCGCCAGGTCGATCAGATGGAAGCGGATGCGCCGCCCGGTCTCAAGGTGCCAGATGCGTGTCCGTTCCTGAATGGAATCCATTGGTGTCAGCGACTGCACGCCGAGTTCGGTGTCGATCCAGCGCCGCGAGAGGTTGTCGAGGATATGGATCTCGTGGCCGCGCGCCGACAGGTGGAGCGAGGTCGGCCAGCCGATGAAGCCGTCGCCTCCGAGGATCGCAATCTTCATGGAATCACCGCCTCCTGGCCTACCGCCCCCCCATTAGAGCGGCAATGTGACGGGAAGGTAGGGCGATGATCGGAGCTGGCGATAGACCGTTTCGTCCGCCGTGAAGCCTTTCGGTTCAACACCTGACCCTTGCTCGTCGCCGCTTGCGGGAGTATCCCGGAAAAGGTCAGGGGTTCGGTCCTTTTTACTGTAGATTCGCTTCCAGGATTCCTGTCCGTATCTTCCTCGGGAGGCCGAAGGAGCGATGATGAAAAGACCCGTGATCGGCGTCATCGGCAACACGCATACGGTGGAGAACCGTTTCAGTGTGCAAATGGCCGGCGAGCGCAATCTTTCCGCCGTGGCCGAGGTGGCGGGCGCGCTGCCTCTCATCTTCGCCGGCGATCCGAAGATCACACGCATTCCCGACCTGCTCGATGCGGTCGACGGCATCGTGCTCACTGGCGCGCGCGCGAACGTGCATCCGACCCGCTTCAACACCGAACCGACAGCGAAGCATGAGCCATACGACGAGGCGCGCGATGCGCTCGCCCTGCCCTTGATCGTGGCCTGCATCGAGCGCGGCGTGCCGATCTTCGGCATCTGCCGCGGCTTCCAGGAGATGAACGTCGCCTTCGGCGGCTCGCTGCATCCTGAGATCCGCGAACTGCCGGGCCGTATGAACCATCGGATGCCACGGCTCGAGAACGGCGAGATCCATCCGGACCCCACCGTCGTCTTCGCCGACCGGCACGAAGTGCGGCTGACGCCCGGAGGGGTCTTCGCGCGATTGCTCGGGCGCGAAACGATCAAGGTGAATTCACTGCACGGCCAGGGCGTCCTCGAACTGGGCGGCCGGGTCATTGCCGAAGGTGTCGCCGAGGACGAAACGATCGAGGCGATTCGCATCGAGGGCGCAATGGGCTTCGCGCTCGGCGTCCAATGGCATGCCGAATACGATCCGTCGACCAATGCCGTCAACCGAGCGCTGTTCGAGGCCTTTGGCAAGGCCGTGCGCGACCGCGCCGCCGGTGGCTTGCACGGCAGGCAGGCGGCCGAATAGCTTTCGACAATTCTCATGGGCCCGGCTGCCTTTTTGCTCCCGCCAGCTACTGTTGTCCATTTAGATAACGTGTTATATAACCGGTTA
>JBQCFA010000272.1:0-3457 GCA_051959695.1 Rhizobiaceae bacterium | reverse complement strand
CTGACCATCGTCGGCTACTCGCTGAACGACACGGTCGTCATTTACGACCGGGTGCGCGAGAATTTGCGGCGCTTCAAGAAGATGCCGCTCGGGCAGTTGCTCGACCTCTCCGACAACGAGATGCTGTCGCGTACGACCATGACGTCGGCGACGACGTTCCTCGCCCTGTTGGCGCTGTTCGTGCTCGGCGGCGAGGTCATCCGGTCCTTCGTGGCATCGATGCTGTTCGGCGTCTTCATCGGCACCTTCTCGTCTATCTTCATTGCTGCGCCGGTCCTGATCGTCTTCCATCTGCGCCCGACCTGGACGCCGGTTCCCGACGAGGATGTGGAACCCGCGCCGAAAGCCGGGGCGCGGCAGCTGCCGTCGAAATGAGCGCGGCCGGCATCGATATCCGCGATGCGCATTTTCCCGGCCGGGCGCCGATAGAGGCCTACGGCAATGGTGGGTTCCGCTTCGCCGACATGTCGCATCGCGGCTCGATCCTTTGCCTGCCTTCCGGCATCCATGGCTGGGATCCGGCCGAGGAGTCGAAGCTCGTGCCCGCAGATTTCGAATCTGTCCTTGCCGAGGCGGAGGACATCGAGATCCTGCTCGTCGGGACGGGCGCCGAGTTGAAGCCGCTGCCGCCCGAGATCCGTGCCGCGCTGCGCGAGAGAGGCATCTCCGCCGATCCGATGAGCACCGGCGCCGCCGTGCGTACCTACAACGTCCTGCTTGCCGAGGACCGTGCTGTCGCCGCCGCCCTTGTCGCGGTCGGCTGAGGCGTGCCGGCCATGGCCGCCGCGCCGGAGGAATGCCTTCGGATCGTCCGCGAAGCGGATCGGGATCGCTATCTTTCCGTTCTGTTCGCACCCGAGGAAAAGCGCGAGGCACTCTTCGCCCTCTACGCCTTCAATGTCGAGATCGCGCGGGTCAGGGACCTCGTACATGAGCCGCTACCCGGCGAGATACGCCTGCAATGGTGGCGCGACGCGATCCTCGGTGGAGCGCCGGCGGCGGGCCATCCGGTCGCCGAGGCCCTGATCCGGACGATTCGGGAATATGATCTGCCACCGGCCGCCTTCGATAACTATCTTCAAGCCCGGCTTTTCGATCTCTACGACGATCCGATGCCGTCGCAGACCGATCTCGAAGGCTATTGCGGCGAGACGGCATCGGCGCTGATCCAGCTCGCCAGCCTCGTCCTTGATCGCGACGCGGCCGCGGCGCACGCCGACGTCGCTGGACACGCGGGTTGCGCGCAGGCGATTGCCGGGCTGCTGCGCTCGCTCCCTATCCATCTTGCGCGCGGTCAGTGCTACGTCCCGCGCGACATCCTTGCCGCGGCCGGCACTTCGCCCGAATCGTTTGTGGCGGAAAAGGGCGGCGCGGCGGCGAAGCGGGCCGTGGCGGCGACGATCGCGCTGGCACACGAACATCTCGCGAAATTCCGGGAAGGGGCGGGGAGCCTGTCGCCATCCCTGCGGCCCGCCTATCTTCCGGCGGCGTTGACGGAGGCCTATCTCGCCGCTCTTTCAAGGCGATCCGGCGATCTCTTCACGCAGGTCCACGATCTGTCGCCGCTCAGGCGCCAGCTCGTCATGGCGAGCCGCGCCTTTCTCGGCTGGCGGTGACGGCCTTCGCGCGCCGGCCGCGAACGCATAAATGGTTGGCGCCAGGAAGAAACGTATTCGAGGATCAAGGCCGATGACCGAATCTTCGTCCGCAGGCCCGACGCCGACACACCTCCTCGGCTGGCGGGCCGTCGCCGCCGAAATGGTCGAAGGCGCGCGGGATGCCGTATCGCGCTTCCCGGTCACGGCGCTCGCGCTTCTCGCGCTCGCGATCGACGTCAATCTCCTCATCACCGACTTCAAGGGCTTCTGGGGCGGCGACGACGATCTTGTACTGCCGCTCTTTGCCGCCGCTTCCGCTTCGCTGACGGCAAGCATTGCCTTGGAAGCAAGAAAGGCCAGCCCATTCCTTCGACACCTTGCAGCGCTCCTCGCGGCTGCGGTCGCGTTCGCGCTCGGCTGGTGGGACCGCTGGTCGGACCTCGAGCCGTGGTCCTATGTCGCGGCGCTGACCTGCCTGATGCTGGTCTCGCCAGCGCTCGGCGGCCGCAGCGGCGAGGCCTCCTGGCTTTTCATGGTGCGCTTCGCCTTCGCGGTCCTGGTTTCGCTCCTGGCGCTTTTCCTCTTTGCAGGCGGCATATCGGCGATCCTGGCCAGCCTCACATATCTCTTCGGCGTCGCGGTGCCGCACCGCGCCTATGAGCATGTATGGGCGGCGACGGGGCTTCTGGCCGCGCCGCTTTTCGGGCTCGGCCGGAGTCCGGTCGATCTCGACGCGGAGCCTGGCGTCGACGCGCGCAAATTCATGGCGCTCGGCATGACGGCGCTCGGCGATTATGTCGCCGCACCGCTGATCCTGGTCTATGCGGTGGTGCTTCATGCCTATGCGTTGAAGATCATCGTGACCGGCGACGTGCCGCGCGGCCAGATCGGATGGCTGGTGCTTGCCTTTGGACTGTCGATCTTCACGGCGCTGATCATCATCCATCCGTTCCTCAGCGCGGCGCGGGCGCCGACGCGCCTGTTCCTGAGGCTGTGGCCTTTCGTGCTGCCGGTGCCGCTCGTCCTGCTCTTCCATGCGCTGTGGCTGAGGATCGGAGACTACGGCCTGACGCCGGAACGTTATCTTCTCGGCCTCTTCGCGGTCATGACCGCGATCCTGCTTGTCCTTCAATCGGCGAAACGCACGCGCGGCGACATCCGCTTCCTGGCCGCGCTTCCGACCGTGGCGCTTCTGCTAGCGAGCTTTGGTCCTCAGGGATCGGTAGGCACGTCGATCCGCAGCCAGGAAGCACGGTTCCAACGTGCGATCGCCGTCAAGCCGATCGACGAGGCCCGCAACCGGCAGGCGCTTTCGTCCCTCGGCTTTCTTCAGAGCCATCACGCGGTGGCCCGCGTCGCGCCGGCAAGTGTGGCGACGGTCGACGCGGAAGGTAAGCCGAAGGAGGCGAACGCACTCTATAACGAAGTCGCGGACGCCTACGGACTGGCGCGCAACTCCTATTACGGGCCCGACAGCCGGTACTTTTCGCGGGCTTTCGGCACGATGGCGGTTCCGGTCGGCGGGTTCGATATCATCGTCCCGAACGTGCGCATTTTCGGCAAGCTGCCG
Source organism: Rhizobiaceae bacterium (assembly GCA_051959695.1). GTDB lineage: Bacteria > Pseudomonadota > Alphaproteobacteria > Rhizobiales > Rhizobiaceae > Mesorhizobium_L. Next base: position 289 of record JBQCFA010000272.1, on the reverse strand, counting down.
AAGGAGCCAACGGTGACGTTGCCCGGCGGTACAAAGCTGAGCTTGGCGCTGGAAGCAGGCGAAATCGCAGTGACCAAGGGTACCGAGACGACCCCGTTCAAATTCGATGCGGCGGCTTTTCGCGCGCTTGTCAGCTCACAGGATACGATATTCCATCCGCTCGAACTATCGGATGGGAGGCGTATGATCCTCGTGCTGCCCGAGCACGCGGATGGAAACCTGAACCCGAAATTCGAGCTGCACTCGCTGGCGGGCACGCTGCTCTTGCGCAAGGCCGATTGGGAATAGC
>JBQCFA010000271.1:0-5618 GCA_051959695.1 Rhizobiaceae bacterium | reverse complement strand
CGCGAATTCCTCCGCGCCATCCTTGCTATCATTGGGTCGGGAAGCCGCCTCGCGGGCGGCATGTGTCGTTTCGGTCATGATCGTTCATATCCCGGAGTGCTCGTTCCGGTCACTCCGGAACAGCCGGAAGTCGTCCGGATGGGGCTTCCGTCAAGTTGGGTTGATGCTCCAGGCCGGCGCAAGCATGTGGCCGGCCCTATCCATGCCCGGCCATATAAATGCTGCACCGCAGCAATTCAAGGGAGGCTGCCTGGGCGCGACATTTTTGGCCGATTTACGATTTGGGAAGCTTTGTTTCTGCGCCGGTAAGCTTGGTTAACGGCTTGTTTACCAGCTTTGGGGAAATGTGCGCACATCGGAATCCCGTGCTTATCCTGTTTCGCGTTCACGGCATTCGAACGAGGAACGGACACCTGTGCGGACAGACGACCGTCGCGTACGGCTCTCCGTGGACCGCAGCCGTTCCTCCCGGATGAACAATCGAAGAGCCGGCATATGAGCCGGAACTGGCGAGCAGGCGTGTCGATGAATACCAAACGCTCCTATATCGAATCCCTGAACGCAGGCCGGCAGCGGCGCGAACGCGCCTCGCTGGAAGATTTGAATCGTTCTCTCGCAAGCCTTGACGAGCGCTTCGGCCGCAGCCTGAGGGAAACCGAGAATGAGGTGGGAGAACGGACGCGTAGCGTGTCGGGAGGGGGCCGCAGCGATTCGGGATCGGGCCGGGAACGGCCGGCGTCGGACTTCCCACATGATTTCCGGCAGGACAGGGGCAGTCAGGGCGGCGTCGCGTCGATCGGCAGGATCGCCTCGGAACTCAATGCCCTGCGCGAGGAGTTGCGCAGCCGGGTGGAGGGCGTCTCGCGCGAAGGCGATCCGGAGACGGCGTCGCTCGCGCAGGCGGCGGCAGTCGGGCGGGCTCGTCCGCGCGGCATGATCGGCGAAACCTCCCAGGCGCCGGGCGCCCCGGATATGGGAGCGCTGTCGCGCGAGATGGCGACGATACGGGAAGCGGTCGAAGCGCTGACGCGGGACGATACGGCGCATTTGGTCGGCCGTCGGCTGGATGCGGTGGAGGCGCGTCTCTCGGGCGTCGGCGACGAGATGATCGCCGGCATAGCAGATCGCCTCGAACAGATAAACGGCGCCGTCGCCGCCCTTTCCGATTCGCTGGCGAGCGAGGCGCTCGACGAGAAGATGCGGGCACTGGCGACCGCGGTGGAGCATCTGGCGCGCCAGAGGGACATGCCGGGCGCCGCGACCTTCGCCGCCATCGAGGAGCGTCTGGATGAGATTTCGCGGGCGATCGCCGCCACTTCGGCGCAACCTGCGTCCGGCTTCGATAATGAGCATCTGGCTCGCGTGGAGGCGCGGATCGCGTCGCTGTCCCGCCAGCTTGAAGAACTGGTGGAGGATCGCCCCGTTGACGCGGTGGTGAAGCAGTTGAACGCGCTCTCGGCTCGCATCGACGACATCGCCGACCGCGCCGAGATGCCGGAAAGCGCGGTCGAGCGCCTTTCGCACCAGATCGACCTTATCTCCCGGAAGCTGGAGGAGGGTACGCCGGCCTTCGATCCCGGCATGGTCCTCGAGGGCATCGAGAAGCGCTTCGATATGCTGACCCAGGCGCTGGAGCAACGCCACGAGACCGCGCGGGAACAGAGCGTCGCCCTGTTTCGCGATCTTGAGGAGCGCCTGGAGCGCTACAACCAGGATGCGCTTTCGACCGACGCCACCATCGTGGAGGCGCTCAACAAGCGCTTTTCCGACCTCGAAGAGGCAGTGGCGCAGCAGGGCGGCATCGGACCGCAAGCCGTGCGCGCGCTCGAGGAGCGCCTGAACGACCTTGCCGATAAGCTCGGCCGCTATGGCGACCATCCCGGCGCGATCGATCCCGATCTTGTCCGCAACCTCGAGAGCCAGGTGGAGGGGCTGACGGCGCGACTTTCCAAGCCGGGCAAGGCGCTGCCGGAGTTCGACGACATCGGCCCGCGTCTGGAACTGATCGAGCGTTCGCTGATGGAAAGCCGCGAGGCGATCGTCGTTGCGGCGCGTGAAGCGGCGGAGCACGCGGTGCGCTCCCGCGATCTGCCGGAGGGCGACGTCGCCGCGCTGACCGGGCTTGCCGAAGACCTAAGGTCGCTGGAGGGGCTTGCCCGCACCTCGGACGAACGCAACGGCCGAACTTTTGAGGCAATCCACGACACGCTGCTGCAGATCGTCGACCGACTGGGCGCGTTGGAGAGCGGTGCCGTTCCTTCGGCAGCACGCGCCGAAGAGAAGACCCTGAAGAAGGCATCTGCGCCAAGGCTCGAATTCGCCGAGGCCCCTTCGCTCGACATGGGCGATGCAGAGCCGCTTCTCGATGCGTCTGGCACGATGCCAAAAGGCGAAGTGGTCCGCGATCCGAAGCGCTCCCCGGCCGAAGCGGCCGCGGCCGCGGCCCAGGCGGCGCTGTCAAGCAGCGAAGCTGGACCCGCAAAGCCGGATTCGCTGCCCCGGAAGTCCCGGCTCGGCAAGCTGTCGAGGGCGTTGTCGCGCAAGAAACAGCGGGAGAATACGGTCGAGGAGAGGCAGGAGCCGACCCCCGTGGGCGAGGCGGCGGGGGAGACGGCGTCTGAAGCCGGCCTGGACACGCCGCTCGATCCCAAACTCGCCAACCAGCCCCTCGAGCCCGGTTCCGGGGCGCCCGACATCAACGCCATCATGCGGCGGGTACGCGACGAGCGCGGCGAGGAGGGGCGTGCGCGCGACGCCGAGGCGGCGAAGTCCGATTTCATAGCAGCCGCGCGCCGTGCCGCGCAGGCCGCGGCCGCCGAGGCCGAAGTCCTGAAGAAAAAGTCCGATCCGAAAGGGCCGGCGCGGCGCCTCGGCCTGAAGCGGCTGCTGCGCTCCAACACCAAGATCGTGGTTCTCGCCGCCGGAGTCGTGCTGGTAGGCGTCGCCGGCGCGCAACTCGGCAAGGCGCTGATGAAAGAGCAGGCCCATAAACCTGTCGTCGCGAAGGCGGAAGCGGCGCGCCCGGCGAATGCCGGGGCAGCCAGGAACAAGGGGGTGGCCGAAACGAAGGCGGATTCGGCGAAGAAGGTAGCTGTGCTTTCGCCGGTCCTGCCTCTTCCTGGGGATGCCATCGGAACTGAAGAGCCGCCGGCGACGGTCAAGCCCGCGCCCATGACCCCCCCGACGGCGACGGCGCGGTCCATCGACGCCGATGCGTCTTCGCCCCGGGATATGACGCCGGCCACGGAAACCGCCAAGCTTGTGCCGGCGGTGGCGCCGGAGCCGGCGCCTACCGCTGCCGCGTCCGCTGTCAAGGACGCCGGAGGCGACTCCGCCCGGCCGGCCGTGGCGCCGTCCCCACAAGCTGCCAGCCTGAAACCCGCCGCGGAAGATCCGAAGGCCGAAGCTCCAGCCGCGCCGGCCCCGGCCGCCAGGATGCCCATTCCGGACGACGCCGGACCGCTGCCGCTGCGCGAGGCGGCCGAAGGCGGCGATCCCAAGGCGTTGTTCGAGATCGGGACACGCTACGCCGAGGGAAGGGGCGTTGCCGCCGACCCGAAGACCGCCGCCAAATGGTACGAGGAAGCGGCGGGCCTCGGCTTCGCGCCCGCCGAGTATCGGATCGGAAATTTCTACGAGAAGGGCATCGGCGTCGATCGCGACATCGCCAAGGCGGAAGAGTGGTATCGGAAGGCAGCGGGTCAGGGCAACGCCGCGGCCATGCACAATCTCGGCGTGCTTCATGCCATGGGTGCCGATGGTCCTGTCGACAACGAGGCGGCCGTCCGTTGGTTCGAGAAAGCTGCGGAACTAGGCGTCAAGGACAGCCAGTTCAATCTCGGCATCCTTGCCGCGAAGGGCGTCGGCATGCCGCAAAACCTCGAGGAATCCTACAAATGGTTCGCCCTGGTTGCCAAGTCGGGTGACAAGGACGCGCAGGCTAAGCGCGACGAGGTGGCGAATTCGCTTCGGCCCGAACAACTGCAGAGAGCGCGCGCGGCGGTCGAGTTGTGGAAGGCCAGGCCGGTTGACGTAGCCGCCAACGTCGTCGACGTTCCCGACGCCTGGAGGGAAGGGGACACGAAGACGGCAGGCATCGACATGAAGCAGGCAGTGCGGAACATCCAGCTCATTCTCGGCAAGAACGGCTACGACCCGGGCACGCCCGACGGCGTCATGGGCGACAAGACCAAATCGGCGATCGCGGCGTTCCAGAAAGCCAATGGCATGGAACCGACCGGCGAGGTGAACGAGGCTTTGGTCACCGCGCTTCTGAAAAAGAAATAGAATACGGCGCGGTGGCGCCGATCTGCTGTGATCTATTTGCCAACATGCTGACAAATCTGCATGTTTTCGGCCCGATTCGAGGGAGTTAAATTGACTTCCCCGCACTGGGGCGGCAAGAACGATCCTTGTTTTCGATCGTGTTTCCGGCATGAGACGCAAGTCTCCGGTCCCACATTGCTAGTCGGGTTTGACGGGTGGGCATTTATCTCCCGATCGCTGAGATGTCGGTCAATCTGTTCGTGGTGCTCGCCATGGGCGGCGCGGTCGGCTTTCTCTCGGGGATGTTCGGCGTTGGCGGCGGCTTCCTGATCACGCCGCTCCTAATCTTCTACAACATCCCGCCTTCCATCGCTGTCGCGACCGGAGCCAACCAGGTGGTGGCGGCTTCCGTTTCGGGCGCACTGATCCACCTGAAGCGTGGCACGCTCGACATCAAGCTCGGAACGATCCTCCTTCTTGGCGGTGTCGCCGGGTCGGCCACCGGCATTTACATCTTCGCGCTCCTGCGTCGGTTAGGCCAGTTGGACCTCATCGTTTCGGTGATGTACGTGATTCTTCTCGGCTCGGTCGGCTCGATCATGCTTGTCGAAAGCGCGCGCGCCATCCGCCGCGCCCGTGCCGGCGGGGCGGCCGAATTGCGCCGGCCGGGCCAGCACAACTGGGTGCACAAGCTGCCGCTGAAGATGCGCTTCCGCTCTTCCAAGCTTTTCGTCAGCGTCATCCCGGTACTCGGACTTGGCGCCATCATCGGCTTTCTGGGGTCGGTCCTCGGGGTCGGCGGCAGCTTCATCATGATCCCCGCCATGATCTACCTCCTGAAGGTGCCGACCAAGGTCGTCATCGGTACCTCGCTCTTCCAGACCGTCTTCGTATCCGGTTTCACGACGGTCGTTCACGCCGTCGCCAACCAGACCGTCGATATTGCGCTCGCCTTCGCGCTGATGGTCGGCGGCGTGATCGGCGCGCAATACGGCGCGCGCGCTGGCCAGCGGCTTCGCGGCGAGCAATTGCGCGCGCTGCTCGCCTTCCTGGTGCTGGCCGTCGCCGTCCGGCTTGCGATCGACCTCTTCGTCCGTCCCGTCAGTCCCTTTTCGCTGGCTCCCGTAGGGGGCGCGTGATGATCGGCCGCCGCCGCGCTGCGCTCATGGCCGCCCTCGCGCTGGCCTTCATTCTGCCGGCATGCGCGCTTGCCCAGACGGCCGGTGGCGAATCCATCCAGATCGGCCTTTCCGCGGATACGGTCTCGATCACCTCGGATTTCACCGGCGCCGACCTGACCATTTTCGGCTCCATCGACAATATCGACCCCTCGGTGGCGCGGGAGGGCGGTT
>JBQCFA010000270.1:0-2408 GCA_051959695.1 Rhizobiaceae bacterium | reverse complement strand
ACCACGCGCGAGCGGTGGGCGCGCTGCACCAGCCCTTCGAAATTCTCGTGGATCTCGGCGAATACCGATTCGGACGGCACGAACATGAAAGCCGTGTCCTGCGTTTCCCCGGCAATGAAATACTTTTGCGCGATGTCGCGTATATGGACCTCCACGTCGCGCCGGAAGGCCTGTGCGGCGGTTCTCTGTGCTGCCTCGTCGCCGTCGCCATCAGATGCGGCCCGAATGGCGTTCCAGGCCTCCAGCGGAAACTTGGCATCGACAACCAGCGAAGGCGCCCCATTCGGCATCTTCACAAGGCAATCCGGGCGACTGCCGTTCGACAGGGTCGCCTGGAACTCGTAGGCGCCCTTCGGCAGGCCGTCGGCGACGATCGCCTCCATGCGGCTCTGCCCGAAGGCGCCGCGCGTCTGCTTGTTGGACAGGATCGCCTGCAATTGCACGACCTGGCCGGCGAGCGACTGGATGTTCGTCTGCGCCGTGTCGATGACGGCCAGCCGCTCCTGCAGCCTGGCCAGATTCTCATGGGTCGATTTCGTCTGGTCGCTCATCGACTGGCCTAGGCGGGCCGTCATGCCGTCGAGCCGCTCGCCGATAGACCTGGTGAGTTCGGCCTGCCGTGCGCCGAACACCTCTGCCACCGCACCGAGCCGTCCCTGCATCTCCGACTGCGCCTTCAGGATGCCTTCCATGCGCGCCTCCACGTCGCGCGCATGCTCGGCGGCCTCCGCCGCGGCGTCGGCGCGGGTCTTGGCCGAACGCCACAGGGAAAGGATCAAAGCCGCCAGAAGGACGAGCAGCAGGATCGCGATTGCCGCCACGAAACCGCCGAGGCTGATCGTCGTGGCGCCGAGCCGAACCACCGGCTGATCGAGAAAAGACGGGTGACCGTTCATCGTCGCATCATAGGCGATTCGCCCGGCAGCGATAGATCAAAACGGGAACAATTTGCTCCCGCCCCGTGTGGGGCGTTGACGCTTTCCCGGCGACCGATTACCTGACATTCATGACCATCCGGCCTATCATCCTGCTTCCCGATCCCGTGTTGCGCCAGATTTCGACGCCTGTCGAGCGCGTCGACGAAGGTGTGCGCAAATTCGCCGACGACCTGTTCGAGACCATGTACGATGCCCCGGGCATAGGACTTGCCGCGATCCAGGTCGGCGAGCCACGCCGCATGCTCGTCATCGACCTTGCCAAGGAAGGCGAGCCCAAGGCGCCGCAGGTCTTCATCAACCCGGAAATCCTGTCGCGCGCGGACGAGCCTGCGATCTACGAGGAAGGTTGTCTTTCGATCCCCGACTACTACGCCGAGGTGGAACGTCCGAAGGAAGTGACGATCCGCTATCTCGACCTCGATGGTAAGCAGCAGGAAATGAAGGCCGACGGCCTGCTCGCGGTCTGCTTGCAGCACGAGATCGACCATTTGAATGGCGTTCTCTTCATCGACCATATCTCACGCCTTAAGCGCGATATGGTAGTGCGCAAATTCAAGAAAATGGCCAAGGACAAGCCGCCGGCGCGGATGGTGGGCTAGTCTCGCATTGTTGAAGGTTGGCTCTCCAGGGCGCAATGCTTGCCATGCGCAACGTGGGCGATTTCGACGGGCTTGACCTGAGGCTGGTAAAGCCGTTTGAAAAGGCCGCATGAGCGGCAAGAGGTCGTCCGCTCGCGCTTTAATCGCCAGCCGGAAGCACACATGCCGCTTCGCATCATTTTCATGGGCACGCCCGATTTCGCGGTGCCGACGCTTCGCGCTGTCGCCGGCGCCGGGCACGAGATCGCGGCCGTCTATACCCAGCCGCCGCGCCCCGGGGGGCGGCGGGGGCTGCAGCCGGTTCCCTCGCCGGTCGAGCGCGAGGCGCGGAAACTCGGGCTGGAGGTGCGCTCGCCCGTGTCGCTTCGGTCGGAAGCCGAGCAGGAAGCGTTTCGCGCGCTCAGGGGCGACCTGGCAGTCGTCGTCGCTTACGGCCTGCTCCTGCCGAGGCCGATCCTCGAAGGCGTGCGGCTCGGCTGCTACAACGGCCATGCCTCGCTCCTGCCGCGATGGCGCGGCGCGGCGCCCATCCAGCGTGCCGTCATGGCCGGCGATACGGAAACCGGCATGATGGTCATGAAGATGGACGAGGGCCTCGACACGGGCCCTGTGGCATTGACGGAGAAGGTTGCAATCCATCCCGACATGACGGCCGGCGAACTCCACGACGAACTGATGGTTGTCGGCGCCGGTCTGATGGTGCGCGCGCTGCTGGCCCTGGAAGAAGACAGCCTCGCTCTTTCTCCGCAGTCTGTGGGAGGGGTGACCTACGCGAGGAAGATCGACAAGGGCGAGACGCGCGTCGACTGGCATCGGCCGGCTTCGGCGGTGCATAACCATATACGCGGCCTTTCTCCTTTCCCGGGCGCCT
>JBQCFA010000269.1:0-2039 GCA_051959695.1 Rhizobiaceae bacterium | reverse complement strand
GCATGATCTCGAACTTCTGTGGATGGAGACGCGAAAGACAGTGCTTTTCATCACCCATTCGATCGAGGAAGCGATCGGCCTCTCCGATCGGGTGCTGGTCATGTCGCGCGGACCGGGCAAGATCATCGACGAGATCAGGATCGACCTGCCACGCCCACGGCCGGTCCATCTCGGCGACTATCCGGAATTCTCGCGCTATGCCGACCGCATCTATCGCACCTTCGAGAAGATCGGCGTCTATAATTTCGGAGCCGGTGAGAGCGCCGCCGCAACGCCGGGCTCCTGAAGACTTTCCACCGCCGACAGGCTGACTGCGGCCGATCCGGGTCCGTCCATCTTTCGGGGGACGGCCCGTCGGCCTCGTGCTGCGCGGACGCAAGCTGGAGACTGTTGTGGACTTGGTCCCCCTGGTTCGGCAGCATGGCGCACCGGTGGAGCGTTCCGGCTGAAGCGGCCGAGAAGCGCACCGAGCAAGCGTACGGGGAGAAGACAGCCCGATGATCGTGCTTTCCGACAAGGACATTGCGGCTCTGCTGCCGATGGAGACCGCGATCGAAATCGTTGCACGAGCCATGCTCACGGTCTCGGCGGGCAAGGCGACGCTGCCTCTCCGCTCGATAATGGATGTCGGCGGCGCCAACAGGATGGGGATCATGCCGGGCGCGATGGCCGATCCCGCCTGCCATGGCGTCAAGCTCGTCAGTCTTTTTCCGGGCAACGCAGACGCGGGCCGCTCGTCGCACGAGGGCGCGATCATCCTGTTCGATCCCGACCATGGTTCGCCGACGGCCGTGATGAACGCCGGACTCCTGACCGCCATCCGCACCGCCGCCGCGAGTGCCGTCGCGACACGAGCCCTCGCTCGCGAGGATTCGAAAACCCTCGCCGTCATAGGGACCGGCGAGCAGGCCGAACATCATCTGCAAGCCATTGCCGCCGTCAGGGACATCGCCGAAATCCGCATCGTCGGCAGGCGGGCAGCCAAGGCCGATCTGTTCGTCCGACGAGCCCGGTCGCGCTTTCCCGCCTTGTCCTTCCGTTCCGGCACGGATGTACGGGAGGCCGTCGCCGGGGCCGATATCGTCTGTACGGTCACCTCCGCGGCCGAGCCGATCCTGTTCGGCGACTGGATTGCGCCGGGAACCCACATCAATGTGGTCGGTGCGTCCGTTCCCTCGAAACGCGAGATCGACGCGGCGCTCGTCGCCAAATCGGCGCTCTATGTCGACTATCGCCCATCAACGTTCGCGCAGGCGGGAGAAGTGATCGACGCGATGGACAAGGGCCTCGTCACCCGCGACCACGTCCGCGGCGAGATCGGAGAGGTCCTGGCCGGCGCTGCCCGAGGACGCCGCGGTCGCGATGAGATCACTCTCTATCGATCGTTGGGCATCGCCGCGCAGGATCTCGCCTGTGCCAATTACTGCCTGAAGCAGGCTCGGGAAACGCGGATGGGCGTTGAAGCCGACCTATAGTCAATTCGACTTCGGAGTGGGGGCCGTTCCCATGGCCGCGCCCCCCGGCAGGTCGACGCAACCTGTCTGCGGCAGGGTGAGTTCCTGGCCGGGGTCCCGCTCACCGAACTCTCGAGGATGCCGGTACGACATCCGCATCTGCCCCTCCGCCCGAGCCGCGCCTGAAGCCATGCTCAGAGGCTAGGGCAGTCGGGATCCGGCTCGATGATTTTTTCAGGCCTCGGCAGAGGCGTCGATAAGTCCACAACCGCCAGCGTTTCGGGACATTCGCGGATCGGCTCGGGACGGCTGTCATCGCAAGCTCCTCGAAAATGTCCGGGGCGATTGACATGGATTTGGTTCGGCAATTATGGTCAGACAATATATATTATTGGACTTGGCGAGGAGTGCGTCAGTCCTGCTAGGTATGATGCGGGAAGCGGGCCATGCAAGAGGCGACGCGGCTTGTCCGGCGGGCAAACTTCCCGTTCGGCACCGATGTCCTGGAAAACCATATCCGGCGCCGTCTCGGTCTGTCCGGCGCGATGAGGCTGAAGCCGGTGGCGGGCGGCCAGTCCAACCCGA
>JBQCFA010000268.1:0-10236 GCA_051959695.1 Rhizobiaceae bacterium | reverse complement strand
CGCGTCGCGCGCATCGGTTCCGAGGATTTGATGGATGCGGTGACGGCCGTGTCGGGTTCCGGCCCGGCCTATGTCTTCCATTTCATCGAATGCCTTTCGGCCGCGGCCGAAAAGGCGGGCCTGCCGGCCGAAACCGCGAGGCTGCTCGCCATGCAGACCGTCTATGGCGCCGCCTCGCTCGCGGCGGAAAGCGGCGAGGAGCCGGGGAGGCTGCGCGAGCAGGTCACCAGCCCGAACGGCACCACGGCCGCCGCGCTCGCCGGGCTGATGGGAGACGACCGCCTGCGCGATCTGGTGACGCAGGCGGTGGAAGCGGCGCGGCAGCGGTCGGTGGAACTGGGAGGCTGAGGGCGCTCCCTCCCCCGTAAGGGGGAGAGGACCTCGCGCTACTGCGTTTCCGCGCCTGAGACGACCTCGCCGAAGGCCTGCCAGCGCTCACCGTCGAACTTGATGAGCTGCATGTCCTGCAACGGGTAGAAGTCGGTGGCGCTGGTGTTGACCCGGATTCCGGGAGGCGTCAGGTCGAGATCGACGTCCTTCAGGTTCGCGGCCGATTTCATGATGCCCGAATGGGTGAAGTCGTCACAGGCGCCTTTCAGCACCTTCTCCAGCGTCTGGCTGACACCGTAGCCATAGAGCGTGAAGCTCGAATGCTTGTCGCCGTCCGGATAATATTTGTCCATGAAGGCGTTCCATTTCTTCATGCCCGCGTCGTCCTTCCATTGCGGGTCCTGCGAGTCCTTCAGGTAGAGTGCGCTGATCACGCCCTTCGAGGCATCGAAGCCGGCCGGCTTCAGCACCGCGCCGACGGAATTCGAGACGCTGTTCAGCAATTGCGTCGGCTTCCAGCCGAGCTCGGCCGCCTTCTTGATCGCCTGGGCGGCGAATTTCGGCGTCGCCACGTTGAAGAACACATCGGCGCCGGAGCCCTTCAAATTCACCATCTGCGAATCGACCGTCGGGTCCGACGTCTCGTAAGGCTGCTCGGCCACGATCATCGAGGCCTTGTCGCCCAGTCCCTGCTTGAGGCCGTTCAGATAGTCCTTGCCGTAATCGTCGTTCTGGTAGAGCACCCCGATCTTGGCGTCCGGCAGGTTCTTCAGGATGTAGCGGGCGTAGATCTTGCCTTCCGACACGTAGTCGGGCTGCCACCCCATGGTCCACGGAAAATGCTTCGGGTCGCCGAACTTGGAAGCGCCCGTCGCGACGAAGAGCTGCGGCGTCTTCTTGGCGTTCATGTATTTCTGGATGGCGGTGTTGGTGCCGGTGCCGAGGCTGTTGAAAATCAGCGCCACCTGGTCGCTTTCCACCAGCTTGCGCGCCTGCTCGACCGTCTTGGGCGGGCTGTAGCCGTCGTCATAGCTGATGAAGTCGATCTGGCGGCCGCACACCCCGCCATTGTCGTTCAGCATCTTCATGTAGGCGGCGTCGGTCTTGCCGATCTGCGAATAGGCCGACGCCGGTCCGCTATAGGGCATGATGTTGCCGATCTTGATGGTCTTGTCGGTGATGCCGGTCGTCTCCTCGGCGCATGCCGCCGTTGCCGTCAGCGCCGTTGCGGCCGCCAACGCGCTCCAGAATGCCAGTCCGATACTGATCCGTCGTTCCATTGCCTTAACCTCCCTTTCAGCGATCCGGACGTGGTTTCACCCTCCGTCCGACGAAGTCCGCGGTTCTGCGGACGAGACCACCCGCGCCCGTCGGCATCAGGTAGATGAGCACAATGAGGATCACCCCGTAGACGGCGCCGGCGAGCGCCTTGTTGAAGAGCTCGGCGACGTTCGGGACGAAGACGACGAAGGCGCCGCCGGCGAGTGCGCCCGGCAGCCACCCCACGCCGCCGACGACCAGCCCGACGAACAGCGCCACCGATAGCGCGAAGGTGAAACTGTCCGGCGCCACGAACTGCACCACGATGGCGCCGAGCGCGCCGGCGACGCCGGTGAAGGCGGCGCTGATGCCGAAGGCGAGCGATTTGTAGAGGGCGGTATTCACGCCCATCGCCCGCGCGGCGAGCGGGTTGTCGCGGATCGCCATCAGGGCGCGGCCGGAGCGGCTCGCGACGAGATTGGTTGCGAACCAGTAGAGGAGGAGCCCAACGACAAGCGTGAAATAGTAGAGCCACTGGTCCTGGTTGAGCGGCAGGCCGAACGGCGCGTCCGGTTTCGTGATGACGATGCCCTGCACGCCGCCCGTCCATGGTTCGATGACGGAAAGCTTGAGGAATTGCGGCATGGCGACCGCCAGGCCGAACGTCGCGAGCGCCAGGTAGATGCCTTCGAGCCTCAGCGCCGGCAGCCCGAAGAGGAACCCTGAAACGAAGCAGATGAGGCCGGCCGCGGGCAGCGTCCATCCATAGGCGAGGCCGGCGTCTTCCATCAGGATAGCCGCCGTATAGGCGCCGATCGCGTAGAAGGCGCCGTGGCCGAGCGAGAACTGGCCGTTGATGCCAGTCAAGAGGTTCAGTCCGAGGATGGCGATCCCGTAGATCAGCATCATGGTGAGCTGGAAGACGGTGAAATTCGCCAGGAAGACCGGCAGCACCGCGAGCACGAGAATGACGACGAGCCCGGCAAAGCTTCGCGCCCCGAAGCGGGAGTGCGCGGTAGCGGGCGTCGCGGTGCTCACGGAAGTCTGCTTGCTCGCATCCATCTCAGACCCTCTGCACCGTCCTGCGCCCCCAGATCCCGGAAGGGCGGACCACCAGGACGGCGACGATGACGAACAGCGCGACAGGCAATTTCAGTTCGGGTCCGACCACCGGGATATAGGTGCCGGCGAGGTTTTCGATGACGCCGACGGCGAGGCCGCCGACCACCGCCCCGGCGGGACTGGTCAGCCCTCCGAGGACCGCGCCCGCGAAACCGTAGAGCAGGATGCTCACCATCATGTTCGGCTCCAGGAAGACGACCGGCGCGATCATCATGCCGGCAACCGCGCCGATCGCCGAGGCCATGCCCCAGCCGAGCGCCGTCATCCAGCTCACACGGATGCCGACGAGGCGCGCCGATTCCGGATTGACCGCGGCGGCCCGCATGGCGAGCCCGATCCGCGTGAAGCGGAAGAAGACGTAGAGCAGTGCAAGCACCGCCACCGTGACGGCGATCATGCCCGCCTGATGCTGGCTGACAATCCCGCCGAACAGCGCGCCCGAGCCGAACGGGCTCGGGAACGGCTTTATCTCGAAGTTCCAGATGAATCCGGCCAGGCTGTTGAAGATGGCGAAAAGCGCGATGAAGACGACCACGTGGCTGAGTACCGGGGCGTTCTCGATCGGCTTGAAGACCACCCTTTCGACGAGCACGCCGCCGGCGAAGGAGAGCGCGATCGTCAGGACGAAGGCGAGCCAGTAGGGGGTGCCCCAGGCGAGCAGCTGCCAGGCGACGAAGGTGGAGAACATCGCCATCTCGCCCTGCGCGAAATTCAGATTGTGGACGGCCTGGTAGATCATCACGATCGCCAGCGCCATGCAGGCGTAGATGGCGCCCGTCGCGATCCCCGATACGATCTGCTGGATGAAGATCTCCATCATCTCAATATCCCAGATAGGCGTTGCGGACCGCCTCGTTGCTGCGGATGTCCTGGGCCGGCCCGGCGATGGCGATCTCGCCGGTTTCCAGCAGGTAGGCCTCGTCGGCCAGCGACAGGGCGAAATTGGCGTTCTGCTCGACCAGGAGCATGCTGACCTTCATGGTTTCGCGGATATCGGCGAGGATGCGGAAGACCTCTTCCACGATAAGCGGCGCCAGGCCGAAGGACGGTTCGTCGAGAAGCATCAGCCGGGGCCTGAGCATCAACGCCCGGCCGATGGCCAGCATCTGCTGCTCGCCGCCGGAAAGCGTCCCGGCCTGCTGCTTGCGGCGCTCCTCCAGCCTCGGGAAGTAGCCATAGATGCGCTTGATGTCGCCGGTGACTTCCCTGCCGGCCCGGCGCGACATGGCGCCGAGTTCGAGATTCTCCTCCACCGTCAGGTTGAAGAAGGTGCCGCGCCCCTCGGGCACGTGGGCGATGCCGAGACGTACGATATCCTCCGTGCGGGCGCGCCCGATCGGCCGCCCGTCGAACTCGATCTCGCCGGAGCGTGCGATCATGCCGCAAAGCGCCCTCAGCGTCGTCGTCTTGCCGGCGCCGTTGGCGCCGAGCAGCGCCGTCACGCCGCCCTCGGCGATCGCGAAGTCCAGGCCGCGCAGGACCTTAAGGTCGCCATAGGACGCCTCGAGCCCGCGGACGGAGAGGAGCGGCTTCACGGGCGCCCGCTTCCGAGATAGGCGCGGACCACTTCCGCGTCCGCCTGTACCTGGGAGGGGTCGCCTTCGCTGATCTTGCGGCCGAAATTCAGCACCACGACCTTGTCGGAGACGCCCATGACGAGATTCATGTGATGCTCCACCAGAAGCACGGTAACCGCGCGCTCGTCGCGTATGCGGCGGATAAGCCGGCCGAGTTCGCTGATCTCGTCGTGGTTGAGGCCGCCGGCCGGCTCGTCTAGGAGGAGCAGCTTCGGGCCGACGGCGAGCGCCCGCGCCATCTCGGCCCGCTTCAGCGTGCCGAAGGGTAGCCCGGCCATCGGCAGGTCGGCGACGGAGGCGAGTTCGAGATAGGCGATCAGCTCGTCGACGATGCCGTCGATCCGCCGTTCGGCGCGGCGCATGGGCGGCAGCCGCAGCGCGTCGCTCAGCATGTCGGTCGCGGCGCGGCAATGCGCGCCGACGCGGATGTTGTCGCGCTCGGAAAGCCGCGAGAAGGAGGCGAGGGTCTGGAAGGTGCGGCCGATGCCGATTTCGGCCATGCGATGGGCCGGCCTTCCGAGTATGCTCTTGCCCTCGAACACGATGTCGCCGGATGTCGGCGTGTAGAGCCGGCTGAGGCAATTGAAGAGCGTCGTCTTGCCCGCGCCGTTCGGGCCGATGAGGCCGAGGACCTGTCCGCGCTCCAGGTCGAAGCTGATGCCGTCCAGCGCCCTTATTCCGCCGAATGCCACCGAGACGTCGCGGATCGCAAGAAGTGGTAACGAGGCGGATTCCTGCTCAGGCAAGCGTGCTCCTCCCACTGGCGGGGATGGCTCGGTGCGGTTTGCCCCCCGGCATCCGCACTATTTGGCTCGTTGGCCCTGCCATCGTCCGTCGCAAGGGATAGAAACATCGCGGCGGCGCGGGGTCAACGGGGAAATACCGAGTAGTATGTCGGCCCGTTGACGCTTGGAGGTGGCCGTTCAAAGGGGATTGCGGCTCCCGTCGCGGGATGTCATTGCGGTACGATCCAATGGAGAACGGCAATGGCGAATGTCCTCTATGAAGCGCTCCTTGCGCCCCATCAGGGCAGTTCCAAATCCTTCTTCTATCTGGAAGACGGTTCGGTTCTCACCTATGGCGCCTTCCTCGGGCTCGCGGCGCGCCTCGCCCATGTCCTGCAGGGCGAGGGCGTGGAGCCCGGAGACCGCGTCGCCGTCCAGGTGAAGAAGAGCGCCGAGGCCTTTGCGCTCTATGCCGCCTGCATCCAGGCCGGCGCCATCTTCCTGCCGCTCAACACCGCCTACACGCCAGCCGAGGTCGAGTATTTCGTCGACAATGCCGAACCCCGCCTCCTCGTCTGCGATGGGGCTCAGCGCGCCGCCCTGGCGCCGATCGCCGAAAAGGCCGGCGCCCGCCTGCTGACGCTGAACGGCGACGGGACGGGCAGTCTGACGGAGGCGTCGGCCGGGAAGGCGGAGCACTTCGACACCGTGCCGCGCACGGGCGACGACCTCGCCGCCTTCCTCTATACGTCGGGCACCACCGGGCGCTCCAAGGGAGCGATGCTGACGCATGACAATCTGCTCTCCAACGCCAAGTCGCTGGTGGAGGCATGGCGGTTCACCCGGGACGACGTGCTCCTGCACGCATTGCCGATCTTCCATACGCACGGCCTGTTCGTCGCCGGCAACGTCATGCTGCTTGCCGGCGGCTCGATGATCTTCCTGCCGTCTCTGAAGATCGACCAGCTGATCGAATGGCTGCCGAAGGCGACGTCGATGATGGGCGTGCCGACCTTCTATACGCGCCTGCTGGACGATCCGCGCTTCACCCGGGAGCGCGCCTCGCATATCCGGCTCTTCACCTCCGGCAGCGCGCCGCTTCTCGCCGAGACGCATGTCGCCTTCGAGCAGCGAACCGGCCACCGCATCCTCGAGCGCTACGGGATGACGGAGACCAACATGACCACCTCGAACCCCTATGACGGCGAAAGGCGCGCCGGCACGGTCGGCTTCGCGCTGCCGGACGTCGAGATACGCGTGGTCGATCCCGAGACGCGCGAAATCCTGTCGCCGGGCGGGATCGGTGTCCTGGAGGTTCGCGGGCCGAACGTCTTCAAGGGCTATTGGCGCATGCCGGAGAAGACGAGGGAAGAGTTCCGCGAGGACGGCTTCTTCATCACCGGCGACGTGGTGACGGTCGATGGCGACGGCTATGTCCAGATCGTCGGCCGCGCCAAGGATTTGATCATCTCCGGCGGCTTCAACATCTATCCGAAGGAGGTGGAGCTTCTGCTCGACGAACAGGAGGGCGTGCTCGAATCGGCGGTGATCGGCGTGCCGCACCCGGATTTCGGCGAGGGCGTCGTCGGCGTGGTCGTACCCAGGAAGGGCGCGGCCATCGATGAAGAGAAGCTGTTGGCCGCCATCCACGACAGGATCGCCCGCTTCAAGCAGCCGAAGCGCATTTTCACGATCGACGAGCTGCCGCGCAACACCATGGGCAAGGTGCAGAAGCAGGCGCTCAGGGAGCGCTTCGCCGACACCTTCCTCGGATCGGCCGCGAGTGCGTGAGCGCGATCAGGCCGAAGCGCCGGATGCCTGCGGCCGGCGCATCGAGGCAAAGGAGGTCCACATGCGCCTCGCGACCCGTCGCGGGGTCGGCGCGGCCAGCGTGAACAGGATCGCCAGGCCGTAGGAGAGGATGACGGTGAGCGCGATCGCCGCGAGATCGTTGAATTGCATGAAGACGTCGGGGAAGATACGCGTCACCGCCCATGCCATGATCGAGGACGCGACGTAGAAGAGCTGCACCAGCGCGAAATCGTAGCCGGAAACGGGTCCGACGCGGTGGACGGTCACGGTGAGCACCGGCACCCTGAGCAGATAGCCGCTGATCGCGTAGGCGGCGGCGACGCCGACGGCCCCCCATGGGAGGCCGACAAGAAACGCCGCGATCGTGACGGCGGAGCTGTATATGCCCCAGCGGAACATGGTGCGGGTCCTGCCCTGGCAGATGAAGATCCAGCCCGTCGTGTTGCTGGCGGTCTGGACGAGGCCGGCGATGCCCAGCCAGGCGAAGATCGGCGCCACCTCATGCCATTTCGGGCCAAAGAGCAGGTCGACGACCTGGTTGGAGGTCAGCACCAGCGCTGCGATCCCGGGCACGGTCACGAACGCCAGGACCCATGTCGTCCTGAGATAGATCTCGCGGAAGCGCGCCTTGTCTTCCTGCACGCGGCTGAGCAGCGGGATCATCACCCGGGATAGCGGCGTGACGATGTTCTGGATGGGGAACAGGAGGAGCTTGTAGGCCCTGTCGTAGTAGCCGAGCTCTATGGTGCCCGAATATTTGCCGATCAGGATGTTGTCGAGGTTGCGGGCGAAGAAGTTGACGATATTGAAGCCGGTCAGGTTGGCGCCGAAGGAGATGATGTCACGCTCCACCCGGAAGTCCGGTCGGCCCGGCGTCCAGCGGCTGCACAACCAGGCGCCGGCGAGCGAGACGGCGGCCGAGGCCGCCGATCCGATGAGCAGCGACCAGTAGCCGAAGCCGCTCCACGCCGCCGTCGCGGCGACAGCGAAGCCGGCGACGGCGCTTGCCGCGTCGAGCATGGCGAGCTGGCCGAAGCGGAGCCGCCGGTTGAGCAGGCTGAGCGGCAATCCCGCCATGCTGCCGATCAGGAGCGGCAGCCCGGCGACGATGGCGATGTCGCGCATCCTCGGATCGCCGTAGAACCAGGCGATCGCCGGACTGGCCATGAGGATGGCGATCGTGCAGGCGAGGCCGACGCCCGTCATCATCCAGAACATCCGGTTGAGCTGTTCCTCGGTGATGTCGCCGCGCTGGACGACGGCCTGTTGCAGGCCGAGATTCTGGAACAGGCCGACGAAGGCGACGACGGGGCTCACGGCGGCGACGAGGCCGAAATCCTGCGGCACCAGCAGGCGCGCGAGCACGGCCACGGAAGCGAATTGCACGCCGATCCGGACCGCCTGCGAAATGCCGGTGACGACGCTGCCGCGCAGCGCCACCTTGCCGAGGTGGAGCGGTTCCTGGTTCATGCGGCGATTTCTTTCCGCAGGACGGCATCCATCCTGGCGAGGAGGCGGTTGTCCAGGATTTGATTGTTGAATTCCGTCTCGATGCGGCGCCTTGCCGCCCCGGTGACGGCTGGCCATGCGGCGGGGTTGTCCACGATCCATTGCATGTGCGCGGCGAGGGCGGCGGCGTCTCCTTCGGGCGCGAGGAAACCGGATCGACCTTCCTCGACCAGTTCCGGAATGCCGGAATGGCGGCTGCTGACGACCATCAGACCGGCGGCCATGGCTTCCATCAGCGCCACCGGCACGCCCTCGACGTCGCCGTCCGCCGCCGTCACGCTCGGCAGCAGGAAGAGATGCGCGCGGGCCAGCCGCTCCTTGACCTCGCCATGCGGAAGCGGGCCGTGGAAGCGGACCCTGTCGGCGAGGTCTAGTTCGACCGCCAGAGCCTTCAGCTCCGGCAGCAACGGGCCGTCGCCGACGATCGAATAGCGCCAGGCGAGATCCGGTCGCACCGCGCGGAATGCGGCGACGGCGCGGAGCGCCACCGCGATGCCCTTCTTCTCGACGAGCCGGCACACCGAGATCAGTTCGAGCGGACCTCCGGCCATTTCCCTCGGGCGATAGGGAATATCGTCGCAATCGATCCCCATGCGATGCACGGCGGTGCGTTCCTCGGGAGCACCGGCCTCGACCAGCATGCGCCGGAACGTCTCGTTCACCGTCAGCAGGCAGGCGCCGTAGTCGAAGAGCGAGGCATAGCGGTCGAGCGTCCCCTCATGCGCCGGGATGCCGACATCGTTGCCGTGGAAGATGGTCATGATGGGAGGCGCGAGCCGCCCGCGTCTTTTCATTCGCGCCAGCCTCAGCCCGTTGCCGCCGAAATGGGCGAGCACGAGATCGCAGCGGTTGAGCTCCCGGTTCCACAGCATGTCGGACGCCGTCGAAACCTTGTCCTGCAGCCTGGACGGAAGATGCCGGACCGCCCGGCCGACGCCCGGCGAGAGCGGCCACCACCGCGACGTGTTCGCCAGCATGGTGCGCATGGGCTCGGCTTCGGCCGAGGTCGCGGCGTCGCCGATCCTGTCGCAGACGATCCTGACATCGCAGCCGCGGCGCATCAGCCCTTCGATCTGGCTGATGACGAAGGTATGCGACAGGAGCGGGAACTCGCCCACCACGATGCCTATTCTCGGGCACTTCATCCGGAGTCTTTCGGTTTCGTTTAGGCCACGTCAGGCAAAGGCCGCAGGGCTAGGCCGCGGCCGCCGTCCTTGCCGTCGCGCGCTCCAGCACGCCGAGGAAGGTCGAGAACTGATGCGCCGGGTTCAGTTCGCGCCGTTTGGAATATTTCAGGGCCGCGGCGGACATCCGCTCGTAGTGGGCGTCGTCGGACCACAGCCGCTGCAGCTCCGAGCTCCATTCCTCGACGGGCGCGTCATAGTCGAGCACGACGCCACCCTCGCCGATCGCCTCGGGCAGCCCGCCACGCCGCGAGCCGAGCACGGGAATGCCGCTGCAATGCGCTTCCGAGGCCACACGGCCCCATGCTTCCTCCCATTTCGACGGCGCGAGCAGGATCTTGGTGCGGCCGTAGACGGTTTTCATGTCGTTGGTGCGGCCTTCCAGCGTCACGTTTTTCAGGTGGCCGATCGACTGTTCGACGCGGGCGCGGTTTTCGGCGTCCAGCTTCCAGCTCTCGACGAACAGGAAAGGGATGTCGGGGCAGCGTTCCGCTATCTCGACGGCGCGCTCGAAGCCCTTTTCCACATGCGGGTTGATGAAGGTCACGTAGCGTCGCGAGGTCGGCGTCCGGTAGCGCGCCGGATCGATCGTCGGCGGTATCACGACCGATTTGACGCCGAAGCGCTTCTCGTGGGCGGAAGCGGTGAAGTGCGAATTGGAGATATAGAGCGCCGACTTCAGCTCCGACGGGTCGCCGTCGAGTTCGTGGAATTCCA
>JBQCFA010000267.1:0-19101 GCA_051959695.1 Rhizobiaceae bacterium | reverse complement strand
TCCGTCACAGAGTCCGCCGGCGTGCGCGGATCGGAAGGAATCGCAGATGACGCTGCACCAGGTTGCGCTGGACGACAAATATGATCTGTCCAAGGAGCGCATCTTCATATCGGGCGCCCAGGCCATCGTGCGCATGCTCATCATGCAGCGGGAACGCGACCGGCGCGACGGCCTGAACACCGCCGGTTTCGTCTCGGGCTATCGAGGTTCGCCGCTGGGCGGACTCGACCAGCAGCTCTGGAAGGCGAAGAAGCAGCTTTCGGCGTCCGACATCGTCTTCCAGCCGGGCCTGAACGAGGAACTGGCGGCGACGGCCGCCTGGGGATCGCAGCAGACGGAACTCCTCGGCGAAGGCAACTATGACGGCGTCTTCGCGCTCTGGTACGGCAAGGGCCCCGGCGTCGACCGATCCGGCGACGTCTTGCGCCACGCCAACCTGGCGGGGACCTCGCGGCATGGCGGAGCGCTCGCGCTTATGGGGGACGACCACACCGCGGAATCCTCGACCACGGCGCACGCCTCCGAGTTCGCCTTCGTCGACGCGATGATCCCGATCTTCAACCCCGCCGGCGTGCAGGAACTGATCGACCACGGAATCTACGCCTATGCGCTTTCGCGGTTCGCCGGCACCTGGGCGGCGATGAAATGCGTCAAGGACAACATCGAATCGACCGCCTCGGTCGATGTCTCACTCGACCGGCTCGACGTCCGGCTGCCCGAGATGGAACTGCCGGCAGGCGGGCTCGGCATCCGGCACGAGATCGACATGCTCGGCCAGGAGGCAAGGCTGCACGAATTAAAGCGCGCCGCAGCCGCCGCCTTCATCCGCGCAAACGGGCTCAACCGCATCGTCTATCCGGGGGGGCGTGCCCCCAGGCTCGGCATCATCACTGTCGGCAAGAGCTATCTCGACGTCCGCCAGGCCCTCGACGACATCGGCATCGACGAAGCGCGTGCCAACGAGATCGGCGTGCGGCTCTTCAAGGTCGGCTGTCCGTGGCCCCTCGACCTGGAACATGTCAGCGAGTTCGCCAAGGGCCTCGAGACGGTGATCGTGGTCGAGGAAAAGCGCTCGCTGATCGAGGTGCAACTGCGCGAGAACCTCTACGGCACCGCGATGCAGCCGGTCATCGTCGGCAAGAGGAACGAACGTGGCGATTGGCTCTTTCCGGCCAAGGGGTCGCTCGATCCGAACGAGATCGCCATTGCCATCGGCGAGCGCGTGCTCAAGGTCATCGGGCCGTCGGAGGAGATCGCGGCCCGCGTCGACCGCATGCGGCAGTTCCAGGCGATGCTCGCGGATGCGCAGGACGTGGCGACGCGCACGCCCTATTTCTGCTCGGGCTGTCCGCACAATTCCTCGACCAAAGTGCCGGAAGGCTCGCTTGCCTCGGCCGGGATCGGCTGCCATTTCATGTCGCTGTGGATGGACCGCTCGACCGTCGGCTTCACGGCCATGGGCGGCGAGGGGGCGCAATGGATCGGCCAGGCGCCGTTTTCCAAGCGCAAGCACATCTTCCAGAATCTCGGCGACGGCACCTATAATCATTCGGGCCTGCTGGCGCTTCGCTTCGCGCTCGCCTCCGGCGCCAACGTCACCTACAAGGTCCTCTATAATGACGCCGTCGCCATGACAGGCGGACAGCCGCACGAAGGCAGCCTGTCGGTCGATGCCATCGCCCGGCAGGTTCGCGCGGAAGGCGTCGAGCGCCTGGCGATCGTGACCGACGAGCCCGGCAAGTATGGCGGAGCGGCCGATTTCCCCGCGGGCGCGACCATTCATCATCGCGACGAGCTGGACGCGGTGCAGCGCGAATTGCGCGAGGTGCCAGGCGTGTCGGTGCTGCTCTACGACCAGACCTGCGCGGCGGAAAAGCGCCGCCGCCGCAAGCGGGGCACGTTCCCCGATCCGGACAAGCGGGTCATCATCAACGAACTCGTCTGCGAGGGCTGCGGCGATTGCGGCGTGGCCTCGAACTGCGTCTCCGTGCAACCGCTGGAAACCGAATTCGGGCGCAAGCGGCGCATCGACCAATCGAGCTGCAACAAGGATTTTTCCTGCGTCAACGGATTCTGCCCGTCCTTCGTGACGGTGCATGGGGCGCGCATGCGCAAGGCCGAGGGCGCCGCCGGCAAGATCGACCCGCTGGAAGGCGTGCCGACGCCCAGGCTCGCCTTACTGGACGAAGGATGGTCGGCAATCATCGACGGTATCGGCGGCACGGGCGTGGTCACGGTCGGCGCCGTTCTCGGCATGGCCGCTCACCTGGAGGACAAGGGTTGCGGCATGATTGACATGGCCGGCCTCGCCCAGAAGGGCGGCGCGGTCTACAGCCATATCCGCGTGGCGAAATCGCTGGCCGACATCCATGCCCTCCGCGTTTCGGCCGGCAAGGCGGACCTGATCCTCGGCTGCGACCTCGTCGTGTCCGGTGCGAAAAAGGTGCTCGCCGCCGCCCGCGACGGCCACACGATCTTCGTTGCCAACACCGCCGAGGTGATGCCGGGCGACTTTGCGCGTTCGACCGATTTCTCGCTGCCGACCGAGCGTCTCAAGAAGGCGATCCGCGCCGCCGCCGGAGCGGAGAACGCGCATTTCTTCGATGCCACGCGGACGGCGGCGGCGCTGTTCGGCAATTCGCTGGGGGCCAACATGTTCATGCTGGGCTTTGCCTACCAGCATGGCGGTCTGCCGGTGTCCGCCGAAGCCGTGGAACGGGCGATCGAACTCAACGGCCAGGCTGTGGCGATGAATGTCGCGGCTTTCCGTTGGGGTCGCCGCGCCGCGCACGATCCCGAATTCGTCCGCGCGACGGTGGAGAAGACACGCGGCGGCGCGACTGAGCGCGAGTTCGCACAGGATCTCGACGCGATCGTCGAAAAGCGGGCGGCCTTCCTCTCCGCCTATCAGGACAAGGCCTATGCGGAGCGATATCGTCGCCGCGTGGCATCCATGCGTTCCGCCGAGGAGAAGGCGGCGCCGGGGTCGACCGCCCTGACCGAGGCGGTGGCGCGCAATCTCTTCAAGCTGATGGCAATCAAGGACGAGTACGAGGTCGCGCGGCTCTACACGGACGGCTCATTCCGGAAGCAGCTTGCCGCCGAATTCGAGCATTACGACAGGCTCGAATTTCATCTAGCGCCTCCTGTGCTCAACAGGCGCGGCGCCGACGGCCGCCTGCGCAAGTCGAAATTCGGTCCGTGGATGGAGAAGGCGTTTTACGTTCTAGCCGCGCTCAAAGCGCTGCGCGGCACGCCGTTCGACCTGTTCGGCTACTCGGAGGAGCGGCGCATGGAGAGGCGGCTGCTCTCCGAATACGAGAGCGATCTCGACCGCATCGCCGACGTGCTTTCGGCAGAGCGGATCGAGGCCGCGGTGGCGCTTGCCTCGGTGCCGTCGCTGATCCGCGGCTTCGGCCATGTGAAGGCGGCTAACGCGACAAAAGCCGCGGGCGAACGCGAGCGGCTCATGGTGCGCCTGAATAGCGGTCCGGAAGCGGCAAAGACGCTGCAAGCGGCGGAATGATAACGGTTTTCAGGCCTCCGTTTCGGCGTTGGCGGATAAGCGTTTATTAATCCGAAGTGTGCCATTATCTGCCGTCAGCGGCGGATTCTGATCAATGAAGAGAACAAGTCCGGGTAACATTCCCG
Organism: Rhizobiaceae bacterium; assembly: GCA_051959695.1. Taxonomy (GTDB): domain Bacteria; phylum Pseudomonadota; class Alphaproteobacteria; order Rhizobiales; family Rhizobiaceae; genus Mesorhizobium_L. The sequence goes on along the minus strand of JBQCFA010000267.1, from coordinate 15,450 downwards.
CCGATGTTTACATCCAGTTTGTTCGCTCGTTGTTCAACAGCGTCCATACTGTGCTGGTGGGTGCCTGGATCCACGCTTTTCTTGCCTTTCTGGCATTCTGGAGAAGCGGCTACTCCATCTACGGCGAAATGGCTGCCCTGCTCCTGGTCGTGGGCATCTGGCGCTATGTGGGCATGCTCAAATTCGCCCGGATGGATGCCGCCATTGACCGCGCACAGGCGCAAGAATGGGAACGCGAATACATACTCAGGGGGACGGCGCAGGCGCTTTCCCTCGGATTCTTCTGTTTCATCGCGTTTTTCATAGCGAAGAATCATTTCGCCGAGATCGTTGCGGTGTGTCTCATTTTCGGGTCGATCGTGACGGTGGCAGGCCGCAACTACGGCTCGCCCCGCATGGTGACGATCTTCTCCGCTTCCTTCCTCGTCCCATTCGGGCTGGGATTGATCCTGCGGGGAGACGTGCCGCATATCCTGCTCGGCTTCATGATCGTGCCCTATTTCCTGATCGTCCGCGCAACAGCCAGCCAGGTCCGGGAAGTTCTTTTTTCGGCGGTCATCGGCCACAAGAAGGCGCGGCAACTGGCGCAGAGATTCGATCGCGCGCTCAACACGATGCCTCATGGACTGGTGATGCTCAGCCCGGAAGGCAAGGTCGTGGTGGCGAATGCCGAGGCGGCGTATCTGCTGCTGTTCGCTTCGCCGGAAAGACTGCTCGGACGATCGCTGAGATCGCTTCTCGCGCGTGGCGTCGCAGCGGGACTCCTGAACAAGAAGGACCTGCAATTCGCGGCCAACCAATTGACCAGCGCGCTGCATGACGGGCGCGATCGCAAGCTTCTCCTGAGCTTCAAGAATGGCCGTCATTTCGAATTTTCCACCCGCGAAGGCCGGGACGAACTTGGTGTCGTCACCTTCGAAGACGTGACCGCGCGCGTCGAAGCGGAAGAACGGGTCCGCTTCATGGCCCGCTACGACAACCTCACGGGGCTTGCCAACAGGGCTTACTTCCACGAGCAGGTCATGGAAATCATGGCGAGCGGCGACCGCGACCGCCTGTGCGCACTCGCCGTGTTCGACCTCGACGACTTCAAGAGCGTGAACGATACGCTGGGACATCCAGTGGGCGATGGGCTCATCTATGCCGTCGCTGAACGGCTCAGCGTCTTTGCCGACGACCATGTCAGGATCAGCCGGTTCGGCGGCGACGAGTTCATGGTCTTCTTCGATCGCATCGATGACGAGGAGATATTCCGGCGAAAGCTCGACGCGATCTTCGAAGGGTTACATGGCGAGGTGGACGTCGCCGGGCATTGCCTGCGCATCCAGTGCAGCGCCGGAGCGGTGCTGAATACGGTCGGCGACATCGATGTCGACGGCATGATCGTCAAGGCCGACCTTGCCCTCTACAAGGCGAAGGACCACGGCAAGAACGGCTGGAAACTCTTCGAGGCGTCGATGGATGCCGCCTTCCGCAACCGACAGATGATGAAGGCCGACCTGCGCAACGCTGTCGAGGCACGCGACCTCAGGGTCGTCTATCAACCGATCGTGGCAATGAACACGATGCGCATCGCGAGCTGCGAGGCGCTCTGCCGCTGGGATCATCCGCAGCTCGGTCCGATTTCGCCTTCTGTCTTCATCCCGCTCGCCGAGGAGATGGGCATCATCTCCGAAATATCGAGCTTCATGCTGGCCGCCGCATGCACGGAATGTGCGAAATGGCCCGAGCCGATAACGGTGTGCATCAACCTTTCAGCCAAGGATTTCCGCGAGCGAAGCATCATCGACAAGATCCGCGACACGCTCGCGGCGTCAGGCCTCGCCGCGCACCGGCTCGAAATCGAGGTAACCGAGACTGCGCTGCTCGACGACAAGGCGCTGACGCGTGAATATCTCGACGAACTCAAGGCGCTCGGCGTGCGCATCGCCCTCGACGATTTCGGCACCGGCTATTCGAGCCTCAGCTATCTGCACACATTGCCGCTCGACAAGGTGAAGATCGACCGCAGCTTCCTGCTCGACGTCGCGCGCAGCGAGCGTTCGCTGCAATTGCTGCGGGGGATCGCGGAGCTATCGCGTTCGATCGGTCTTGTCGTCACGATGGAAGGCGTCGAGACCTTCGAGCAACTGAAAGTTCTCGCTGCGAACGTCAAGCCCGATCTGGTGCAGGGCTTCCTCTTCGGTTCGGCGCTCACGGCGTCGGGCATCGAGACGATGTCGAGCACTGTGTGGCCGTTCGGAGATGAAATCGAGACAGCCCGCCGAGTCGTCAGCCGGTGAACAGAACGGGGATCCGGGCTGCATGTATTTAACCAATTATTAAGGTTAACCTTCCGTAAATTCCCCGGCCGGCATTTTCAGCTTTCTCAGAGTTAAGGATGGGTTTACGTTCGCTTCCATGGTGTAGGAGGCGGCGTTGAATACTCATTCTGTCAGTCAGGATAGCGCAATGCGAGGCGACACGGATCTTGTCGATCCGGGCATGAATGCCTTCTCGAGGAACGTGCTTCAGCTGATGGAGCATGTCGAATACAGGATTTGCCCGAGCGGAGACGATCTCGAGGACATCTTTCGTCTTCGCTACGACTCCTACCTGTCCGTCGGCATGATCAAGGCCGATGCCAAGCGCATGGTGGAAGACGAATTCGACTATACACCGAACGTGTTCAACTATGGCGTCTACTACGACGGCCAACTCGTCAGCACCGTCCGGCTCCATCATGCGACGCGGGAGATCCCGTTCTCGCCCAGCGTCAAGGTGTTCGCCGATGTCCTCGAACCCCGGCTTGCCAGTGGCTGTTCTTATGTTGATCCCAGCCGCTTCGCAGCGGACAAGGAATGGGCGGCCGAACTCAGGGTCCTGCCTTACATCACCCTTCGATTGGCATTGATCGCCTGTCATCATTTCAAGCCGACGGCGTGCCTGACGGCGATCAAGGAAGAGCACGCGGCATTCTACAGGCGCGTCTTCGTCGCGGAACCGATCGTTCGGGGGCGCATCTATCCCGGCCTGACGATGCCCGTAGATCTTTGGCAGGCGCCGTGTCCCATGTCGCCGGACCAGGGTGCGCGCCGTTTTGCCTTTTTCCGCTCAACGGAGCTGGAAAGGCGCCAATTGTTCACGAAGCCGGGGATCGGCCGTTCCTCTTCGATGGTCATATTGCCAAGCGCGAAGTACGGCCGCTACGCTGCGTGAGGGCGGCGGATCGGCTGGAACGCCCTTGCATTCCATCCACCGATGAAAGGCGTCGAAGACGGGCACCCGAGACGAGACCATCCGAAGCGCTGCCTGGGTGGCGGAGCTTCGCCCGGACGAGGTCGAGCGCGCCCATAAGGGCCTGACCGAAAGATCCTTCGCGCGCGGCGCCTATATCTGTCATCGGGGCGACCGGCTCGACTACTGGACGGGCGTGGCCGAGGGACTGGTCAAGATCAGCACCATCTCGCTGAGCGGCAAGGCGATGACCTTCGCCGGGATCGGCACCGGCGGCTGGTTCGGCGAAGGGTCGGTGCTCAAGGACGAACCACGCCAGTATGATCTGGTCGCGCTGCGCGACACGCGGCTGACCATGATGAACCGGGCCACCTTCTTCTGGCTCTACGAGAACAGCACGGGCTTCAACCGCTTTCTTGTCCGCCAGCTCAACGAGCGGATGGGGCAGTTCATCGCCACCATCGAGCATGACCGCATTCTCGACGCGAAGGCGCGTGTGGCGCGGAACCTGTCCTGGCTCTTCAATCCCGTGCTCTATCCCGGTGCGGGCTCGCGGATCGAGATAACACAGGAGGAACTCGGCCTGCTTGCCGGCGTCTCGCGCGCGGTCGCCAACCGGAGCCTGGCCGAACTCGAAGAGGAAGGGCTCATCCGCGTCGAACACGGGCGCATAAGCGTCCTCGATCTTGCGGCGCTGAAGACGTACTGAGAAAGGCGACCTTCGACACGGCCCGAAGCGCACAACTGCGCATATATATCACGCATTGCCCGTGTCTGTCTGTCAAGCAGCCTGTTGCCGCGACCGCCTATTTGAACGATCCTTCCCGGAATCGCGGAGGACGCCGCTGGCCGACCGGCACCTTGCGGCTGGATCAAAGTGCGCGATAATCGTGGTCCGACATCGCGAACAAGGCGAGCGGACCGGGAGGAAAAGGCGATGGATTCGACGGCAGGCGCCGGCGAAGGTCTCGACACATTCCCGAAATACCTGCTGCTGAACGCCAAGCGTTTCGCCGATCGGCCCGCCATGCGCTTCAAGGACTACGGCATATGGCAGAGCTGGACCTGGGCTCAGCAGTTCGAGGAAGTGCGCGCCTTCTCGCTCGGCCTTGCCGATCTCGGTGTCGCGCATGGCGACAAGGTGGCGATCGTCGGGCCGAACAGGCCGCGGCTCTACTGGACCTTCGCGGCGGCGCAGGCGCTTGGCGCCATTCCCGTTCCTGTCTACGCCGACGCGGTGGCGGAGGAGATGGCCTATGTACTCGACCACGCCGGCGTCCGTTTCGCCATGGTCAGCGACCAGGAACAGGTCGACAAGATCCGCTCCTTCGCTGAACGCATCCCCTCGCTCGGAGACATCATCTACGATGAGCCGCGCGGCCTGACCGATTACGACCCGCGTCGTCTTCACTCCTTCGAGAAGGTACAGGAGCGCGGCAGGGAGTTGCTCGCGGCGGATCCGAGCGCGGCTTCCCGATGGGAGGACAAGGTTCGCGGCGCGAGCCCGCGCGACATCTCGGTCATGCTCTACACATCCGGAACGACGGGGCGCTCCAAGGGAGTCATGATCAGGGCCGGGGCAGCCGTCAGCGCTACGCGTGACACGGTCCGGTTCGATGCGCTCACCGAAAAGGACAGCGTGCTCGCCTATCTGCCGCTGGCCTGGGTCGGCGACCACTATCTCAACTATGCGCAGAGCTACGTCTCCGGCTTCTGCATGGCCTGTCCGGAGAGCCAGGAAACAGTGCCGCAGGACCTCCGGGAGATCGGACCGACGTTCTACTTCGCGCCGCCGCGCATCTTCGAGGCCCTTCTCACCAGCGTGACCATCCGCATGGAGGATGCCGGCCGCATCAAGCGCTGGCTGTTCCGCCATTTCATCGGCGTGGCGCGGAAACATGGCGAAGCCATGCTGGAGCGGCGGCCGGTGGCGCTTCCGGGCCGCCTGGCCTACGCACTCGGAAACGTCCTCATCTATGCGCCGCTCAGGAACGTGCTCGGCCTGTCGCGCATCCGCGTCGCCTACACCGCCGGCGAGGCGATCGGCGAAGACCTCTTTTCCTTTTTTCGGTCGCTCGGCATCAACCTGAAGCAGCTCTACGGCCAGACCGAGGCTTTTCTCTACGTGACCGCGCAGAAGGATGGCGAGGTCCGCTCGGACGCGGTCGGCCCGCCTATTCCCAACGTCGACATCCGCATCGCCGATGACGGCGAGGTGCAGTTCCGCTCCCCCGGACAGTTTGCCGGTTACTACAAGGACGACGAGAGGACCGCCGAGGTGTTGACGCCGGACGGATTCATCCGGACAGGCGACGCGGGCTTCTTCGACAAGGACGGGCAGTTGAAGATCATAGACCGGTCCAAGGATGTCGGCCGGCTGGGATCCGGCGCGCTGTTCGCGCCGAAATATGTCGAGAACACGCTCAAGTTCTTTCCAACCATCAAGGAAGCGGTCGCCTTCGGGCATGGCCGCGATTTCTGCGCCGCCTTCATCAACATCGATCTGCAGGCGGTAGGCAACTGGGCGGAGCGCAACAGCATCGCCTATGCGTCCTACCAGGAGCTGGCGGGACATCCAGAGGTGCTCAAGATCATCCTCGGCCATGTCGGCGAGGCGAACCTCCGGTTGTCACGCGAACCGCTGATGGCTGGCTCGCAAATCCGCCGGTTTATCGTCCTGCACAAGGAACTCGATGCGGACGACGGCGAACTCACGCGTACGCTGAAGGTGCGGAGGGGTTTCATCGCCGAGCGCTACCGGGAACTGATCGAAGCTCTCTACGACGGGTCGACGGACAAGTATGTCGAGACCGAGGTGACCTACGAGGACGGGCGAAAGGGCCGCATCCGGGCGACGCTGCGCGTCATCGATGCGCCATTGCACGGCACGGACCAGACGGGCTGGCGGGAGGCGGCCGAGTGAACGCGCGCCTCGATCCGTCCAGGCTGGCCCAAGCGGGCGATCCGGTCGCCCATGGCGGCGTGCTGCTCGACGTGCGCAACGTCTCGCTCTCCTTCGGAGGGGTGAAGGCGATCAGCGACATCTCCTTCGACGTGCTGAAAGGCGAAATCCGGGCGATCATCGGCCCCAACGGCGCCGGCAAGACCTCGATGCTCAACGTCATAAACGGGTTTTATACCGCGCAGCAGGGATCGATCGTCTTCCGCGGCATAGAACGTCGCGCCATGAAGGCGCACGAGGCGGTCGGGCAGGGGATCGCCCGCACTTTCCAGAACGTCGCGCTGTTCAAGGGTATGTCGACACTCGACAACATCATGACGGGGCGGTCGGTGATGATGCGGCGCGGCCTTTTCTGGCAGATGCTGCGCCACGGCCCGGCGCTGGCCGAGGAGATCCGGCATCGCGGTACCGTCGAGGAGATCATCGACTTCCTCGAGATCGAGCACATAAGGCACACTCCCGTAGGCAAGCTGCCCTACGGGCTGCAGAAGCGCGTCGAGCTCGGCCGTGCCCTCGCCATGGAGCCGACGCTGCTTCTCCTCGATGAGCCGATGGCGGGCATGAACCTCGAAGAAAAGGAGGACATGAGCCGCTTCATCGTCGAAGTGAATCGGCAGCGCGGCACCACCATCGCGCTGATCGAGCACGACATGGGGGTAGTCATGGACCTTTCAGACCGCGTCGTGGTGCTGGATTACGGAAAAAAGATCGCCGACGGCCCTCCGGAAGCCGTGAAAAAGAATAAGGATGTCATCGACGCCTATCTCGGCGTCGCGCATTGAAACCTTTGGAGAAAATCTCATGCATGGCGTCCATCTCGCACCGCTGGTTTCCCTGATTGCCGGCATCCTCATCCTGATCATGCCACGGCTTCTGAACTACATCGTCGCGATCTACCTGATCATCATCGGCCTTATCGGCCTGTTTCCGCAGCTGGCCGGCTAGCGAGGCACAAGCCGGGGGAGGGGGAGCATGGATCTCGCTTACCAGATACTGGTCAAGCCGTTTTCCGACATGGTGTCGGCGCCGGACTTCCTGATGCAGGTCCTTTGGGACGGGCTGGTGTCCGGCGTTCTCTATGCGCTCATCGCCCTCGGTTTCGTCCTCATCTTCAAATCGTCCCGCATCTTCAATTTCGCCCAAGGCATCATGGTGGTGTTCGCCGCCCTGACGCTGGTGGGCCTCTACCAGGCCGGCGCTCCGGCCTGGCTCGCGGTCATCCTGACGCTGGCGGTCATGCTCGTGCTCGCGATCGCCATCGAGCGGGTGGTGCTGCGCCCGCTGGTGAACCAGCCGGACATCATCCTGTTCATGGCGACGATCGGCATCACCTATTTCCTCGTCGGCTTCGGCGAATTCGTCTTCGGCGGCGAGAACAAGGTGATGATCACGAAGGAACTTCATATCCCCACCGGCAGCTTCGAGTTCGAGCCGTTCGGCGGCTTCGTCTCGATCAGCCAGACCGATCTGACCGCCGTCGTTGGCGCGGCCGTGCTGGTCATCCTGCTTCTCGTCTTCCTCAACCGGACAAATATCGGCCGGGCGATCCGGGCGCTCGGCGACGACCATCAGGCGGCGCTGTCGGTCGGCATCTCGCTTTCGACGATCTGGGTCATCGTGTGGTTCATCGCCGGCATCATCGCGCTGGCCACCGGCATCGTCTGGGGCGCGCGGGCGGGCGTGTCCTTCGCGCTCGAGGTCATCGCCTACAAGGCGCTGCCGGTGCTCATGCTCGGCGGGCTGGAATCGGTGCTCGGCGCCATCGTCGGCGGGCTTGCGATCGGCATATTCGAGAAGCTCTTCGAGATCTACTGGGGCCAGCCGCTGCTCGGCGGCAACACCGAGACCTGGTTCGCCTTCGTCTTCGCGCTGATCGTTCTGCTGTTCCGGCCGCAGGGCATGTTCGGCGAACGCATCATCGAGCGGGTGTAGGCAATGCTCTATCGGACCGCGGGCCAGTTCAAGACCAGCTACGAAGCCGATTTCGCGCTGTTCCCCGTGCGGCAGGATGCGTTGCTGCTCGGTGCGATCCTGCTTTTCGCATGGGTGATCTTTCCTCTTTCCGCAAACGATTTCGCCTTCCAGGCGCTGCTTATCCCGGTGCTCATCTATTCTCTTGCGTCGCTCGGGCTCAATATCCTGACAGGCTACGCCGGACAGTTGTCGCTCGGCACAGCCGCCTTCATGGGGGTCGGCGCCTATGCCTGCTACAAGATCACGACGATCTTCCCGGGACTGAACCTGCTCCTGGCGCTGGCGCTGTCGGGACTGTTTCCTGCTGCCATCGGTATCGTCTTCGGGCTGCCGTCGTTGCGCATCAAGGGCTTCTATCTGGCCATCGCCACTCTCGCCGCGCAGTTCTTCCTAGTGTGGCTGTTCGAGAAATGGGCCTGGCTCTACAATTACAATACGTCCGGCGCGATCCAGGTGCCCAACATCCAGATGTTCGGCGTCTACGTCGCCGGTCCCCAGGCAGCCTCCATCACGCAATATTATTTCGTGCTTTTCGTCGTCAGCCTGATCACCTGGTTCTCGATCAACATCACGCGCGGTCGCATCGGCCGAATCTGGAAGGCGGTGCGTGACATGGACATCGCCGCGGAACTGGTCGGCATCAATCTGATGCGGGCGAAGCTGTCGGCCTTCGCGATCTCGTCCTATGTCGCAGGCGTGAGCGGCGCGCTGTTCGTCTTCCTGTGGCGCGGGGCCGCCGAACCCAATCTCTTCGACGTGCAGTTGTCCTTCCGCATATTGTTCATCGCCATCATCGGGGGGCTGGGCTCCATCCTCGGCAATTTCCTCGGCGCGATCCTGATCGTGGCGCTGCCGGTGATGCTCAACTGGATACCGGGCCTCTTCGGCCTTTCGATCGAATCCGCCGTACTCGAGCACATCAACACGATGATCATCGGCGCCCTGATCGTCTTCTTCCTCATCGTCGAGCCGCTTGGGCTGGCGCGGCTATGGGCCATCGCGCGGGAAAAGCTGATCCTGTGGCCTTTCCCGCATTGAACGACTTGCATGCCGCCGGCGAAGAGGGCCGGCGGGGAAAACGGGGTGGGTTCGCCCGATCCATGACGGAGAAACGAACAAGTGGAGGAAGGAAAATGAAACTGTTTGGCAAAATCGCGGTCCTGGGAGCGGCAGTCGCTGTTTCGACCGCGCTCGCGGTGCCTGCGTCATACGCCGAGGATTCCCTCTACCTGCCGAACCTGGCCTACCGGACGGGTCCGTTCGCAGCTACAGGCAAGCCACTGATGGACGGCCAGCGCGACTACATCGAAATGCTCAACCAGCGCGACGGCGGCATCAATGGAGTGAAGCTGATCTACGACGAGTGCGAGACCGGCTACAACACCGAGAAGGGCGTCGAGTGCTATGAGAAGACCAAGGACAAGGCACTGGTAACGCAGCCCTGGTCGACCGGAATCACGCTGCAGGTCCTGCCCAAGACCAACGTCGACAAGATTCCAATCCTGGCGCCGGGCTACGGCTTCTCGCCCATGGCTGAAGGCAAGATCTTCCAGTGGGCGTTCAACCCGCCGGCCTCCTACTGGGACGGCGCCTCGATGATCCTCAAATACATTTCAGGCGGCGATCTCGGCAGCCTGAAGGGCAAGAAGGTCGTGCTCCTCGGTCTCGACGCGCCCTATGGCAAGGAGCCGGTCCCGCTCTTCGAGGACATGGCCAAGAAGCACGACTTCAAGTTCCTGTTCATCCCGGTCGGCTTGAAGGAGATGCAGAACCAGTCGGCGCAGTGGCTGCAAATCCGCCGTGAAAGGCCCGACTACGTCATCATGTGGGGCTGGGGCGCGATGAATGCCGGAGCCGTCAGCGAGGCGGTCAAGACGCATTTCCCGATGGATCATTTCATCGGCATCTGGTGGTCGGGCCATGACGGCGACATGAACACGGTTGGCGAGGCAGGCAAGGGCTACAAGTCGATCTCGTGGAGCGTTCCAGTGTCCAACTCTCCCGTCATGCAGGACATCAAGAAGTACGTGCTCGATCCGAAGAAGCAGGAGATCGGTGACGGCGAGTTCGACTGGGTGTTCTACCAGCGCGGCGTGCTGATCTCCATGTTCCTGACGGAGGGCATCAAGGCGGCGCAGGAGCATTTCAACGCCAAGGTGATCTCGCCGGAGCAATTGCGCTGGGGCTTGGAGAACCTCAATTTCGACGAGGCCAGGATCAAGTCCCTGGGGGCAGAGGGTATGATCGCGCCGTTCAAGACGTCGTGCGGCAACCATGCGGGCCATGGCGGTGGGTGGATCCTGCAGTGGAACGGCAAGACGTTCGAGAAGGCTTCCGATCTCCTGACGGCCGATCGCGAGGCGATCACGCCGCTCGAGCAGGCCGAGGCGCAGAAATACGCCGAGGCCAACAAGCCGTGGCCGATCAACGAAGAGTGCAAGATGTAGTGCCGGCTTTCTCTCCCCCTCGAGGGGAAGGATGCCAAGTAAAGCGATGCGGGTGGGGATAGGATCAATGTCGAATACCGCTGAACCGACCCCACCCGGCCAGTCTTCGGCTGTCCACCCTCCCCTCAATGGGGAGGGAAACCGGAGCCTCGCCTCCGACTCCATCCTCTCGGTCAACAATATCGAGGTGATCTACGACCGGGTGATCCTCGTCCTGAAGGGCGTGTCCTTCTCGGTTCCGGCGGGCGGCATCACCGCGCTTCTCGGCGCCAACGGCGCCGGCAAGACGACGACCTTGAAGGCGATCTCCAACCTCTTGCGCGGCGAGCGCGGCGAGGTCACCAAGGGGAACATCCTCTTCGAGGGTCGCGAAGTCCAGTCCTCGTCGCCGAACGAGCTGGTGCGGCGGGGCTGCATCCAGGTGATGGAGGGGCGGCACTGCTTCGGCCATCTGACGGTCGAGGACAATCTGATGACCGGCGCCTTCACGCGCCGCGACGGCAAGGCGGCGATCCGCGACGATCTGGAGATGGTGTACGGCTATTTCCCGAGGCTGAGGGAACGCCGCTCCGGCCAGGCCGGCTACACCTCCGGCGGCGAGCAGCAAATGGTGGCGATCGGCCGCGCGCTGATGTCCCGCCCGAAGATGATCCTGCTCGACGAACCATCCATGGGACTGGCGCCGCAACTGGTCGAGGAGATATTCGAGATCGTGCGCAAGCTAAACGAGGAGCAGGGCGTATCCTTCCTGCTCGCCGAGCAGAATACCAACATCGCGCTGTGCTACGCCAAATACGGCTACATCCTCGAATCGGGACGCATCGTGCTGGACGGCGAAGCGCATGCGCTGCGCGAGAACGAGGACGTCAAGGAATTCTATCTCGGGATCGGCGGCGAGGGGCGTCGCTCCTTCAAGAACGTCAAGCACTACAAGCGGCGCAAGCGCTGGCTGTCGTGAGATGCCGGGAGGGCGGCGGCTGCGTCGAATCCCGCCATTGCCCTTCATCAGGCTTTTCGCTATGTCGTCGGGAACGGCATTCTTGAGGGTTTCACCATGGCACATCATTCGCCCGCGGGCCCAGTCGAAACGGGCGCACCGATGGATTACCCCGAGCACGAAAAGACCTATCGGCTTTTCCTGGGGCTCGCGAAGTACGGCACGCTGCATGTCGTCGCGCTGATGATCGCCATGGCATTCGGATTTTTCGGCGGCGGCGGTTTCTTTTCCTCGCTGATCCTCTTCATCCTGATTTCTCTGGTCGGCGTCTATCTGCTGCGCCGCTCACCAGAGCACGTCGCGTAGTTTCTTTCGGGCTGCCCCGGCATTCTCCGACGGTTGCCCGACGTTCCCAACCGAGAGGGTTTGAGGCGGTGGGACAGACAGTTTTTATCCCAAGGGAAACGGTAGCCGACGAGCCTCGCGTGGCGGCGTCGCCGGAGACGGTGAAACGGATTGCCGGTCTCGGCCTCGATGTGGTCGTCGAGGCAGGAGCGGGCGAGCGTTCGCGCATCCCGGACGCGGACTTCAAGGCCGCGGGCGCGACCATCGGCAAGGCTTCCGACGCCGGCAAGGCCGAAATGGTCCTGAAGGTCCGCCGGCCGACCGTGGTCGAACTCAAATCCTACAAGAAGGGCGCCATCGTTATCGCCACGATGGATCCCTACGGTAACGAGGCGGACGTGCAGGCCATGGCGAGAGCCGGGGTCACGGCTTTCGCCATGGAATTCATGCCGCGCATCACCCGCGCCCAGTCGATGGACGTGCTGTCCAGCCAGGCCAATCTTGCCGGGTATCAGGCGGTGATCGATGCAGCGGAGGAATATGACCGCGCACTGCCGATGATGATGACGGCGGCGGGCACGGTGGCCGCCGCGAAGGTCTTCGTCATGGGCGTCGGCGTCGCCGGCCTGCAGGCGATCGCGACGGCAAAACGCCTTGGAGCCGTGGTTACCGCGACGGACGTGCGCCCGGCGGTCAAGGAGCAGGTGCAGTCGCTCGGGGCCAAGTTCCTGGCCGTCGAGGACGAGGAATTCAAGGCGGCCGAGACGGCGGGTGGCTACGCCAAGGAGATGTCGAAGGAATACCAGGCCAAGCAGGCGCAACTGACGGCCGAGCATATCGCCAAGCAGGACATCGTCATCACGACCGCGCTTATCCCCGGGCGTCCGGCGCCGAAGCTGGTGTCCGCGGCTATGGTGGCCTCGATGCGGCCGGGCTCGATCATCGTGGACCTTGCGGTGGAACGCGGCGGCAATGTCGAGGGCGCCGCGGCAGGCAAGGTCGTGACGACGGCAAATGGCGTTAAGATCGTCGGGCATCTGAATGTGCCCGGCCGGATCGCCGCGACGGCTTCGCTGCTTTACGCCAAGAACCTCTACACCTTCCTCGAGACGATGGTGGACAGGGCTTCGAAACAGATCGCCCTGAACCGCGAGGACGAACTGGTGAAGGCCACCATGCTGACGGATGGCGGGCAGGTGGTGCATCCGAATTTCGCCAATGCGGCCAAGGCGGCCGGAGGGGGCGCGGTGGTGGGGAAAGAGTCTACGCCCGGGAAGGCACCGGCTCGGAAGGCTCCGGCCAGGCCGAAGGGAGGCGCATGATGGAAAAGACGGCGCTCGAACAGGCGCTCGATCAACTCGACAAGGCGACGGCCGCGATGCGCCATGCGCTTCAGACCAGCGCCGGATACGCGGACCACACGGCCGACGCCGCCGGCGCGGCGGCGCACGCGGCGACGGGCGGCGCGATCGACCCGTTCATCTTCCGCTTCGCCATCTTCGTGCTCGCCATCTTCGTCGGCTACTATGTCGTCTGGTCGGTGACGCCGGCGCTGCACACGCCGCTGATGTCGGTTACCAACGCTATCTCCTCGGTGATCGTGGTCGGCGCGCTGCTCGCGGTCGGCATCTCCGCCTCGGGGCTCGCCGCCGGCTTCGGCTTCGTCGCGCTGGTGCTCGCCTCCGTGAATATCTTTGGCGGCTTCCTGGTCACTCAGCGCATGCTCGCCATGTACAAGAAGAAAGAGAAGTGACGATGTCGGCCAACGTCGCTTCCTTCCTTTATCTCGTCTCCGGCATCCTCTTCATCCTGGCGCTGCGCGGCCTGTCGCACACGACGACGAGCCGGCGCGGAAACATGCTGGGCATGGTCGGCATGGCGATCGCCATCCTGACCACGCTGGCGCTGGCCACGCCTAGCTGGAGCAGGCTCGGCCTGATCGTGCTCGGATTGGTCATCGGTGGCGGCGCCGGCGCGTTCATCGCGCGCAAGATTGCCATGACGGCGATGCCGCAGCTCGTCGCCGCCTTCCATTCGCTCGTCGGCTTCGCCGCCGTGATGGTGGCGGCCGGCGCGCTTTATGCACCTGAAAGCTTCGGTATCGGCGCGGTCGGCGCGATCCATGCCGAGGCACTGGTCGAAATGTCGATCGGCGTGGCCGTCGGCGCCATCACCTTCACCGGCTCGGTCATCGCCTTCCTCAAGCTCAACGGCAACATGTCGGGCAAGCCGATCATGCTACCGGCGAGACACGCCATCAACATTGTGCTCGCCGCCGCCGTTGTGGTGCTGATCGTGCTCCTGGTAACGACGCAGGCGCATCTGGTGTTCTGGCTGATCGTGCTCGCCTCGCTGGCGCTTGGCGTCCTCATCATCGTGCCTATCGGCGGCGCCGACATGCCCGTCGTCATCTCGATGCTGAACTCCTATTCCGGATGGGCGGCGGCAGGCATCGGCTTCACGCTCGGCAATCTGGCGCTCATCATCACCGGCGCGCTGGTCGGCTCCTCGGGCGCGATCCTGTCCTACATCATGTGCAAGGGCATGAACCGCTCCTTCATCTCCGTCATCCTCGGCGGTTTCGGCGGCGAGACGGCGACGGCGGCGGACGACGGCATCGAGCGCACGGTCAAGCAGGGCTCGGCGGAAGACGCCGCCTATCTGATGGCGAACGCGCAGAAGGTCATCATCGTGCCGGGCTACGGCATGGCGGTCGCGCAGGCACAGCACGCGTTGCGCGAGATGGCCGACAAATTGAAGGCCAAGGGCGTGGAAGTGAAGTATGCCATCCACCCCGTGGCCGGCCGCATGCCCGGCCACATGAACGTGCTGCTCGCCGAAGCGAACGTTCCTTATGACGAGGTCTTCGAACTGGAAGACATCAACTCGGAATTCGCGCAGGCCGACGTCGCCTATGTCATCGGCGCCAACGACGTCACCAACCCGGCCGCGCGCGACGACAAGTCCTCGCCCATCTATGGCATGCCCATTCTCGAGGTCGACAAGGCGCGCACCTGCCTGTTCGTCAAGCGCTCGCTAGGTTCCGGCTATGCCGGCATCGACAACACGCTGTTCTACAAGGACGGCACGATGATGCTGCTGGGGGATGCCAAGAAGATGACCGAGGAGATCGTCAAGGCGCTTGACGAGTAGCAGACGGCACTCCAGCCGGCCGGGACTTTCTTTCCTACCGCCGATGGCTCTCTTGCCGTTCGCCGCCGCATGGTCAACATTGCAGGCATCAAGAGCGCGGCCGGCATCGCCGTGTCGCGTGATATGGAAAGAGGGGTGTTCAATGAGGATTTTTCTGCAGTCGGCGGCAGTCGCCGGGATGTTCGGTCTCACGCTCGTTTCGGCGCAGGCCGGCGAGACGCTCGATCGCGTCATGAAGAACAAGGTGCTGGTCGAGGTTACTGACCAGGCCTACCCCCCGTTCTCCTATCTCAACGACAAGGGCGAGATGGACGGGTTCGACATCGACGTCTCCAAGGAGGTCGCGAAACGGCTTGGCGTCGAATACAAGGTCGAAACACCATCCTGGGAGATCATAACGGCCGGCAACTGGAAGG
>JBQCFA010000266.1:0-9377 GCA_051959695.1 Rhizobiaceae bacterium | reverse complement strand
GGCCGACCTGCTATATCTCAGCCTGCCGGTCAAGCGCAGCTACGACACGGTCGCGGGCTTCCTCATCGATGAGTTCCAGCGCATTCCCGATACCGGCGACCGCATCGACATCGGCGCCTGGCGCTTCGAGGTGGTCGACCTTGACGGCCGGCGCATCGACAAGGTCCTGGCGTCGCGCCTGCCTTGATCGGGCGGGCAGTCTGTGGAAGAGGGGATCGAACAGCGCGCGGAGCATGGCGGCCCGGTTGCGATCGGTCACGCAAAATAGGCGGCCGAGGCCGCCTTGTACGAGTGCAGGGCCGGCACTCAGCGCCGCATCGCGTCCTTCACGTCTTCCTTGGCGTCGCCGTAGCTCTTCTGCACCTTGCCGGCTGCCTTTTCGAGCTTGCCCTTGGCCTCGGTCTTGTTCGAGCCTGTCACCTTGCCGGCCGCTTCCTTGACCGAGCCGGACACCTGCTTGCCGACGCCCTTTACCTGATCCTTGTTCACCATTCGCGTGCTTCCTCGTCTGGTTGGGGATAGAATTCACATTTCCTGACCGTTACGCCATAGAAACGCGCGATGACGCAGGCGGTTCCGGCGTCGATTCTTTCGGGGTGTACCGGATGGCTTCGGAAGCGGACGGCGACGATGCCGCCGATTTGGCGGCCGCGCTCGAGATCGATCCCGCGGCGTTTATCGAAGCGAACATGCGCCTCCGGCCAGTGCGCTCGGTGCCGGAAATATCTCTCTACGGAGCCGGCCCCGACAGCGGGCTTTGGCGGCTGACCGGGAGGAGCGGCGAAGGCCAGCCGCCTTACTGGGCCTATGTATGGGCTGGGGGCGCGGTGCTCGCCCGTCATTTCCTCGACCGGTCGGAAAGCGTTCGCGGCCGCCGCATCTTGGACCTCGGCGCCGGATCCGGCATCGTTGGCATCGCCGCGGCTAAAGCGGGGGCGAAAACGGTCACCGCCGCGGAAATCGACCGCAACGGCATCGCCGCCATCGGCCTGAACGCGCGCGCCAACGGCGTAACGTTGCAAATCACCGGCCGGAATCTCGTCTCGTCGGGCCCCTCGGAGGATATCGATCTGATCGCCGTCGGCGACCTTTTCTACTCGGCAGGCCTCGCCCGGCGCGTCACCGCCTTTCTTGACCGTTGCGTCGCGGCGGGGACAGAGGTGCTGGTCGGCGACCCCGGCAGGGCGTTCCTGCCGCGGTCCCGCCTCGAGCCGGTCGCAGAATATGCCGTGCAGGATTTCGGCGACGGCGGAACGGCGCCGAAGCCGGCGATCGTCTTCGCTTTCCGATAGGAGAACGGAAAAAAGAAAGGGGCGGCCTCGCGACCGCCCCTTCCGGTAGAACGCTGGATGCGTGGACCTTAGAAGTCCATGCCGCCCATGCCGCCCATGCCGCCGCCGGGCATCGCCGGAGCCGGCGTTTCCTTCTTCGGCGCCTCGGCGATCATGGCCTCGGTGGTCACCAGCAGGCCGGCGACAGAAGCAGCATCCTGCAGCGCGTGACGCACGACCTTGACCGGATCGACGATACCCATGGTGATCATGTCGCCATATTCGCCGGTCTGGGCATTGTAGCCATAGGTGGACGACTTGTTCTCCAGGATCTTGCCGGCGACGATCGAGGCTTCCGCACCGGCGTTGGTCGCGATCTGGCGAGCCGGAGCCTGCAGAGCGCGGCGCACGATGTTGATGCCCGCCGTCTGGTCGGCATTGGCGCCGGTCGACTTGATCGCCTGCGTAGCGCGCAGGAGAGCGACGCCGCCACCGGATACGATGCCTTCCTCGACCGCCGCGCGGGTGGCGTTGAGGGCGTCGTCGACGCGGTCCTTCTTCTCCTTGACCTCGATCTCGGTCGAGCCGCCGACGCGGATCACCGCGACGCCGCCCGCCAGCTTGGCCAGGCGCTCTTGCAGCTTCTCACGGTCGTAGTCCGAGGTGGTCTCCTCGATCTGCGCCTTGATCTGGCCGACGCGGCCCTGGATCTCGGCCTTCTTGCCAGCGCCGTCGACGATGGTGGTGTTCTCCTTCTCGATGCGCACCCGCTTGGCGCGGCCGAGCATGTTGAGGCCGACATTCTCGAGCTTGATGCCGAGATCCTCGGAGATCACCTGGCCGCCGGTCAGGATGGCGATGTCCTCGAGCATGGCCTTGCGGCGGTCGCCGAAGCCCGGAGCCTTGACGGCCGCGACCTTGAGGCCGCCGCGCAGCTTGTTGACGACGAGCGTGGCAAGCGCCTCGCCTTCGACGTCCTCGGCGATGATGACGAGCGGCTTGGACGACTGCACGACCGCCTCGAGCACCGGCAGCATGGCCTGCAGGTTGGAGAGCTTCTTCTCGTGAAGCAGGATGTAGGCGTCCTCGAGTTCGGCCACCATCTTGTCGGGGTTGGTGATGAAGTAGGGCGAGAGATAGCCGCGATCGAACTGCATGCCCTCGACGACCTCGAGTTCGGTGTCGGCCGTCTTGGCCTCCTCGACGGTGATGACGCCCTCGTTGCCGACCTTCTGCATGGCCTCGGAGATCATCTTGCCGACCGACTCGTCGCCATTGGCCGAGATCGTGCCGACCTGCGCGACTTCCTCGGACGTCTTGATCTTCTTGGCGCCCTTGACGAGGCTGGCGACCACGTCGGAGACGGCGAGATCGATGCCGCGCTTCAGGTCCATCGGGTTCATGCCGGCGGCGACGGCCTTGTGGCCTTCCTGAACGATCGCCTGGGCCAGAACGGTGGCCGTGGTGGTGCCGTCGCCGGCCATGTCGTTGGTCTTGGAGGCGACTTCGCGCACCATCTGCGCGCCCATGTTCTCGAACTTGTCTTCCAGTTCGATCTCCTTGGCGACGGTGACGCCGTCCTTGGTGATGCGCGGTGCGCCGAACGACTTGTCGAGGACGACGTTGCGGCCCTTCGGTCCGAGCGTCACCTTCACCGCGTCGGCGAGGATGTTGACGCCGCGCAGCATGCGCTCGCGGGCGTCACGGGAGAATTTTACTTCCTTGGCAGCCATTTCTCAGCTCCTGGGCCCTTGGCCCGAATTTCAGGTTGAAGATACGGATGGAGGGGCGTGTCTCAGCCGATGACGCCCATGATGTCGGATTCCTTCATGATCAGGAGATCCTCGCCATTGAGCTTGACTTCCGTGCCGGACCACTTGCCGAAGAGCACGCGGTCGCCGGCCTTCACGTCCAGCGGCACCAGCTTGCCGGCCTCGTCGCGGGCGCCCGACCCGACGGCGATGATCTCGCCTTCCTGCGGCTTCTCCTTGGCGGTGTCCGGAATGATGATGCCGCCGGCGGACTTCTCCTCGGACTCGACCCGGCGTACGACCACGCGGTCATGAAGCGGGCGAAATTTCGTCTTTGCCATGTTCTTGAACCCTCGGAATGGGATGTTGATATCTCCTCCGTCCGGGAAACCCGGAACGGCTGTTAGCACTCGCCAGGGGAGAGTGCTAACGTGGCGGTCAGATAATTTCTGGCTGTTTCAGAGTCAAGGCCGCAATCGGATTCAATTGCGGCAACCTTTCCCGTCCAGAGCATATTTTGCAGCCAGACGGGATCGGCTGGCGTCGCACAAATGCGACTAAACCAACCAGGCTGGGGCAACGGATACCGCGTTCGTCAGAACGCCCGTTGCTCTAGCGGTGCTCGGGACGCGTAAGGACCGGAAGCCGACAGCGGTCGGCGAAGGCATAGCGGCCGCTGGGCATGATGTCCACCCGGCGAAAGGATCGGCGGCTTCGCGAAGGTCTTATCCGACGATCCTGAGATTCGACAACTCGTTGCCGATCTCCTTGAAATCCTCCGACAGCGTGGCGCCGGTCGCGTTCCAGAAAAGCTTCGCCGGCAGCCCGGTCGCCGGATCGGTGCGGAAGCGCGAATTCGACGAACAGGACCGGAGCGCCGCGATCTGCCCCTGGTCGGCCGATTTGGTCTCGTCGAGGTCGAGCGCCACGGTCATCACCGTGACGCCGGCGGCCTTGGCGTTCGCGCACAGCGCTGCCATGTGCTCGTTCATGGCCGTGGTGTAGTTGTCGTTCGAATAGTCGAACTGGCCGACGCTGCTGTCCGTGCCCTGGAAGAGGCGCGAGGTCGATGCGCCATCATATGTCGGCAGAAGGTAGCCGTAGTCGGCATAGATCGACTTGTTGCCGGCGGGATCGCTGTAGCCGAGCGAGCCCGGCGTATAATAGGTATTGGCGCCGTCGGTGAGGACAATGACGACCTTGTCGTTGCCCTTCTGCCCGTCCGGCCTTCCCTCGGTGAAGGGGGCGCCGCTCGATACCGCGCGCCAGCCCCATGCCAGGCCGGAGGGCACGCTCGTGCCGCCGTTCGGCGCCATCGCGTCAATCGCGTCCTTCACCGCCTTCAGCCCGTCGGGAACGGTGACGTCGGTCAAGGGGGTGACCGGATTGGTCGTGCAGGAATAATTGGGACCGGTCCCCTTCGAGGATGTCACCCCGTACGGGCGCACGACGAAATATTTCGCCATGTCCTGCTCGCGGTCGCGGCCGGTCGTGGCGCTGGCATTGTCGTTCCAGTAGTTGTTCGAGGCACCGTAGCTGGACGGGTTCGGCTTGGTGTCCGTCGCCCAGCGATCGCCCGGTTCGTCCGGCGCGAACATCGGCACGAAAAGCGTCGCCGGGTTCGATGCATCGGGCGCGGCGTCGTTGTCGCCGTAGGGATACGGCCGCTCCTCGACGCAACCCTGCCAGCTCGAATATTGCGAGATCGTGTTGTCGTAATAGCCGGTGTCCTGCCAATGCCCCGCGGTGCACGCTCCGGTGCGCCTGCTCGTCTGGGTGCAGACATATTCCTTGCCGGTCGAGACCCACTCGCGCGAGCTGACATATTTCATGTCCTGGTAGAGCGAGAAGCGCGTCAGGAGATCGCCTTCCTCGTCGCCCCAGTCTGAGCCCGCCTTCACCCATTTGCCGTCGACCTTCTCGGCGCGGCGGTTGCCGGTCGACATCGAGGCCCAGTCGAAATTCTCGTGGTGTACGGGCGACAGGCCTTCCTGGTCCATCCACGACTGGTCGGCGTTCTGCGGACCGACATTGACCGATGCGGCGAACGGCACGACGGCGAACTGCACCGGCTTGTCCACCTGCTTGATGAGCGCCGCCTGGGCGGCGAGCATGTCGACGAGCTGCTTGGCCGCGTCCTTGAGCAGGTCGATGCGCTCCTCGCCGGAGCCCGTTCCTTCGTCGCTCATCGAGCCTGAATTGTCGAGCGCGAGCGCGACCTCGAGCGTGTCCTTCAGGCGAATCTCGGTCTTGGCCCCGAGATTTATGTCGATCGGACCGCTGTTGCTGTTGTTCAAGAGGTACTTGAACACGGGGAAGAAATAAGGCTTGTAGTTCAGGACGGCGCTGAGCTTGAGGGTGCCGCCGCCAGCCGCGTTCGAGGGCAGCGTGACGTTCAACGTCGTGTCGGCGGGATCGATCTTTCCCAGATTGGCATGGAAGAAGTCGGTCGCATAGGCGATGAGTTCTGCGTCGCTCGCGCCCGAGACGATCTGCCGCCCCGTCGCCATGCCGGCGGCATCGAGCGCATTGGCCACGACCTGCTTCTCGCGGTTCATTTCGCCATAGTCGACCGCAAGCGCCAGTCCGCCCATGATGGGCAGCATGGCGAAGGCTGTGATCATCCCGAAATTGCCGCGGATATCCCCGCGGAACCGGCGGATCATGGAAGCTTGCCCCTCGCTCGGGCGGCGGATTGCGCCCGTTCCCCTTCTCGCACGAATGGTCTAACCGGCCGTTTGCAAAAAAGATCGAATGGGACTGCAACGATTGGTCGCCCGTTAACCAAGCGGCCGCCCCCAAAAAGGAAAACGCCCGCGCGTGGCGGGCGTCTTCCTTTGGGCTGGTCGGTCGGGGAGGCGGGTCTGCTCAGCCGACGATGCGCAGGTTCGACAGTTCGTCGGCGATCGCCTTGAAATCGTCCGACAGGCTCCCGCCGGTTGCGTTCCAGTAGAGCTTGGCAGGCTTCCCGGTCGCCGGGTCCATCCGGAACCGCGAGTCGGAAGCGCAGGTCTTGAGCGCGGCCATCTGCGCCGCCTGGGCCTTGTCGCTAGGGTCGAGGTCGAGCGAGACGGTCATCATGATGATGTTCGCGGCCTTCGCGTTCGTGCAAAGCGTCGCCATCTGTTCGGCCATGGCCTTCGTATAGTTGTCGTTCGAGAAGTCGGTCTTTGATACGTCGGTGTTCATGAACAGGCGAGTGGTCGAACCGCCATTGTAGTTTTTGCCGGTGTAGCCGTAATCCGCGTAGATCGACTTGTTGCCGGCGAGGTCGTTGTAGCCGAGCGAACTCGGCGTATAATACGTGTTCGCGCCGTCGGTCAGGACGATCACCACCTTGTCGTTGCCGCGCTGCGACTCCGGCCGGCCCTCGGTGAAGGGCGCTCCGCTCGACACGACGCGCCATCCCCATCCCATGCCGGAGACCACGTTGGTGCCGCCATTCGGCTGCATGGCGTCGACGGCGTCCGTAATGGTCTTCATGCCTGTGTCGTTGGTGACGTCGGTCAGCGGCGTGATCGGCTGCGTGGTGCAGCTCGCGTTCGGGCCGCCGGACCCGGTCGCCGCGTCGGTGCCGTTGGGCGCAGGCGTATAGTATTTGGGCATGTAGGCCTGCCGCTGCGCGTCGGTGCCGCTCGAGTTGTCGTTCCACCAGTTGCCCATGGCGTTGCGGCGCGACGAATCCTTGTTGTCGGTCTCGTCGGGCGCGAACATCGGCACGAACAGCGTCGCTGGAGTGGACCTGTCCGGAGCCGCGTCGTTCACGTCGTACGGGCTCGGCCGCTGCTCGACGCATCCCGCCCACGAGGCATAGCTGCCATAGTTCGGAACCTGCGTGTAGACCGGAACCGTGACGGTCTTGCAGGTCTGATGACGCCCGCTTCCGGTGCATTGCTGCTGCGTCGTCGTGCCGGTCTGAACCTGGGAATATCCCGTGATGCGCTGCAGATCGTTGTACAGCGTGAAGCGGGTGACTTTCTGGTTCTCCTGCGCGCCCCAGTCGGACCCCTTCTTGTAGTAGATGCCGCCGGCGAGCTCGACCCGCTTGTTGGCATTCGCCGTCTTCATCGTCGCCCAGTTGAAATTCTCGTGATGAATGGGCGAGATGCCGTCCGTGTCCATCCAGCTCGCATTGGCGTTCTGCGACCCCACATTCACCGATGCCGCGAACGGAACGATACCGAACTGGACGGGCTTGTCGACCTGCTTCACCTGGGCGGCGCTGGTCACCAGCGTCTGGATCAGCTCCTTGGACGCCGACTTCAGGAGATCGATCTTTTCCTTGCCGGAGCCCTTGCCGATGTCCGACATCGAACCGGAATTGTCGAGCACCAGAGCCACTTCTAGAGTATCCTTCAGTCGCACGTTGGTGATGGCGTTGAACTTCAGATTCGTATCGAACGAGTGCGGATCCTTGCCGAGGAGGGCAAGGAAGGTCGGATAGAAATAGGGGTGATAGACAAGGTTGGCCGACATGGTCAGCGTGCCGCCGCCGTCGTTCGAGTCCGGCAGGGTGAGATTGAGCGTGGTGTTCTTCGGATCGACGGGTCCGAGATTCGCGTCGAAGAACGAAGTCGCGTACTTGTCGAGCGTCGTCGTGTCCGCGCCTTCGAGATAGCGGTGCGCGGTGGCGATGCCGGCCGCGTCGAGCGCGTTCTGGGTGTACTGATACTGGCGGTTCATCTCGGCATAATCGACGCCTACGGCGATGGCCCCCATGAGGGGCGCCATCATCAGACCCGTGATCATCGCGTAGTTGCCGCGCCTATCGGCGAGAAACTTGCGCAACATGCCCGTTCACCTCGTTGGATGGGGTATCGCGGGCGTATGATGCCAAAAATAATATAATTTCCCGTATAGCGGGTGTTAAGAAAAGAATAGGGTCGATTTACCGGATGTTCACCATGAGGGGCAGCTGGGAAGGCGGGCGCGCAGGTCATGGCCGGGAGTCGGGTTTGACGCCCGGCGCTGCATCCGGGAGGCAGGTGACACGGTCGCGCGCTTCGGCTAATTGCCATCGTCTCACGCCGGTCCGGACCGGCACCCGCTGCTTCCCCGATTGGAGACGTCTTGCCCACGCCGCTTGCCATGATCGACACGCTGGATGTGCTTGCCGGTGGATACGACGCCATCCTGAGCGACGTATGGGGCGTCGTCCACAATGGCGTCCGCTCTTCGCCGGAGGCGTGCGCGGCGCTTGCCAGGGCGCGCGCCAGGGGGATGGCTGTGGTGCTCATCACGAACGCGCCGCGACCCCGTGACGATGTGGCGGCGCAACTCCGATCGCTGGCGGTCCCGCGCGATTCCTATGATGAACTGATCACCTCGGGCGACGTGACCCGCGACCTGATCGCAGCCGGTCCGCGACGTATTTTCCATGTGGGATCTGAACGGGAACTAACCATCTACGAAGGCCTGGACGTGGAACGCGTCGACGAGTTCGAGGCCGACGCCGTGGTCTGCACCGGGCTCTACGACGACAGCGTCGAAACCCCCGACGACTATGCGCAAATGCTGAGGCGCTTCCGCTCGCGCGACCTGCCCTTCATCTGCGCCAATCCGGACATCGTCGTGGAGCGCGGCGACACACTGGCCTGGTGCGCCGGCGCGCTGGCCCGCGACTACGCCCAGCTTGGCGGCCGAACCTTTATCGCCGGCAAACCGCATCGCCCGATCTACGATGCCGCGTTGAAGGCGGCCGGGGCCGCTCTCGGCCGTTCCGTCGACCTGTCCCGCGTGCTTGCGATCGGCGACGGGATGATGACCGACGTGAAGGGCGCCGAGCAGGCGGGCATCGACGTGCTCTACGTCTCGGCCGGCATTCACGCTCGCGAATATGGCGACACCCACGAGCCGGACCTTGACCGCCTCGCCGCGTTCCTCGACAAGCACGGCCATCGCCCCGTGGCCGTTATCCCGCGGCTTCGCTGAGCAACCCGGTATCGAGCCGAAATGAGCAAGGCCGCCGAAATCCTCCGCGTCACCGATCCGCGAAGCCTTCCGGCCGGCTTGCGCGGCGGCGTCGCGGCGATCGGCAATTTCGACGGGGTGCACAGGGGGCATCAGGCCGTTCTCGAACGCGCCCTTGGCGAGGCGCGGGCGTCTGGCAGCCCCGCCATCGCGCTGACCTTCGAACCGCATCCGAGGAGCGTCATCAGGCCCGACATACCGCTCTTCAGGCTGACGCCGGCGCCGATGAAGGCATGGATCCTCGGCGCGCTGGGCTTCGATGCCGTGGTCGAGGTTCCGTTCACCCGGGACTTCGCGAGCCTGTCGGCCGAGGAGTTTGTCGGTCGCATCCTCGACGAAGGGCTCGGTGTCAGCCACGTGGTGACGGGGGTCGATTTCCATTTCG